>CAZIGS010000018.1:0-12560 GCA_964538645.1 uncultured Rickettsiaceae bacterium | reverse complement strand
TTATCTTTATGTAATGTAGCCTCTGAAAAAAACACGTCATGCTTTATCCCCATCTCTAACAAGTCATCCTTGATAATGTCTAGCATAGCGCCCAATACAATTTCTTTGATTAGCGTAAAGTTCTCTTTTTCATCTTTTAAAAGCAATTGATCGCTGTATAAGTCGTATAATTTCTGTCCTACAGGGATAAGATATTCCCCTGGATATAAACCTTCAGTAATCTCAATTTTCTCTTGTAATGCTATTTCTTTGTATCGTAAAAGTGCCGTGCGGAGTAAGCTATCTATCTGACTTCCAGCGTCGTTAATATAATATTCCTTTGTTACATCATATCCGCATGATGTAAGTAAATTAGCTAACACATCACCATATACAGCACCACGAGCATGTCCTATATGCATTGGGCCAGTTGGGTTAGCTGACACATATTCTATGTTTACCTTGCGTTTTTTCCCGATATTATTAAAACCATATTTGGAGCCTTGTTTTACTATATCGAGTATATTATTTTGCCAAACAGAAGATTGTATAGTGAAATTCAAAAAACCTGGGCCAGCAATTTCTACGTGAGCTACATAAGGATGCTTTGATAATTCTTCCTTAATTTTGATAGCAATTTCTCTTGGCTTCTCTCCAACCTTCGAAGCTAGAACCATAGCCGCATTACTTGCCAAATCACCATTAAAGGAATCTTTAGGAGATTCAACAACAATTTGGTTTAATATAGTATTATCTATTTCATAGATTTTTTGTACATATTGTACTATTTCTTCTCTAAGAATATTATATATATTCATTTATTAAAACCCTGCATTTTCAAATTTTAAATTACACAATGTTTGACATTCGCGAATAGCGTATCTATCTGTCATTCCTGCAATATAGTCTGATATTGTTCTCGCTCTTTCTAATTCTATTTTTCCCTTAATTGATTCCTGCCATTCATATGGCATAGACTCTGGAAAATTCATATATAGATCAAATAATTTCCGAACTACTTGTTTCGCTTGAAAGGTCATTGTTAGAACTTTTTCATGATGATATACTTTCTTAAACAAGAACTTCTTTATAGTTTGTAAGCGCTCTTCTGCATCATTGGAAAATGCTACAATAGGTGAAGACATGTTTCTTATATCCTCTATAGTTTCTATATTATTATCTTTTATATTTTTCCTTGTTGTAGCAAGTAAGTCATCTACAAAATAATGATTCAAATATCTAATTAGCTCGTATACAAGCCTGTTAATATGCAAATTGGAATATTTGGCTCTTACACGATTAATATACTCAGATAAAAACGGCAGTTCTTCTAAATCATCAATTCTTAAAAGATCTGCTCTAACTGCATCTTCAATATCATGACCATGGTATGCTATGTCATCAGACAAAGATGATACTTGCGCTTCACTAGATGCATATGTATGAATTTCCAAATTATGTTTTGCATTATAAGAAGTTATAGCCTCAGGTATATATCCAGTAAGAGGACCATTATGTTTTGCTATTCCTTCTAAAAGTTCCCATGTAAGATTTAGTCCATCATAGGCTGCATATCTCTGTTCTAGAAATGTAAGTAATTTTATAGATTGTGCGTTATGACAAAATCCTCCGTAGTCTTTCATACACTCGTCTAAGGCCTCCTCGCCAGCATGACCAAAAGGTGTATGACCCATGTCGTGAGCCAAAGATATGGCCTCTGCTAAATCAGGGCTTAGTCCTAAAGCCTCGGCAACAGAACGGGCAATACTGGCTACCTCGATTGAATGGGTTAAGCGATTGCGATAATGGTCCCCCTCATGATTTACAAATACTTGAGTTTTGTATTCAAGTCTTCTGAATGCATTAGAATGGATAATACGGTCCTTATCGCGCTGAAATTCATTACGATAAGGAGTGGGTAACTCCGGATATAACCTTCCTCGTGTCTTTGCAGGCTCACAAGCATAACTCGCGAGTAGAATATTCATATTTGTTACCCTAGCTATAGATATTTAATAAAATTCTTATATAATATATAGGCTAGAAGGCAAATTTGCAATTATTATTAAAACGATGGACCATAATATTACAGTTACAGATAATGTATTCAAAAGGATTAGATTTCTTGCCCAAAAAGCAAATAATCCCAATTTAAAACTCCGTATACAAGTTAGTGGTGGTGGTTGTTCGGGTTTTAGTTATGATTACAAAATGACTGAAGAGGTTCTAGCTAATGATATAAAGTTTGAAAAAGATAATATCATATTATTAATTGATGCTTCATCTTTAGCTTTTCTTCGTAATTCTACAGTAGATTTTATAGAAGAACTGGGTAGTTCATATTTCTCGATTACAAACCCTAATGCTACAGCTAAATGCGGTTGTGGAAAAAGCTTTGCGGTATAGTGCTTTACTTATAGAGAATACGAAAATAATATTTGACTCCTATATTGTCTATGATAATATAGCTTTACAATCATGGGGCGCAAAATGGCAAGGGAAATTACATTTTTAGAAACAAAGCAATATTTAGCAGATATTATCGATGAAGTATATTCAAATAGAATGGCATTTGAGATTAAGAAGGGGGGTAAAGTAGTTGCGCGACTACTCCCGCCTTTGCAAACTTATGACCACGAAAAGTTTCTAAAATTTTGTGATCCACATAGAAAAAGATTACTAGACGAAGAAGATATAAAAGACTATGAAGCTATTTTATCTGAGTCTCGTGGTAGACAGGTTAGAATAAGATTACCTGATTGAAATTAGTGTTAGATACCTCAATCATTGCGGCAGTAGAGCGTAATCTACTGGCGTTTGATATATTAAAAACTAACATTCCAAAATATATAAGCTCTATGACTATTGCAGAATTATTAGAGGGTTTATATCACGCGAACACCGAGACGCGAAAATTGAAAAGAAAAAATTATATTGATTATATTAGCAGCTCAATCCCATCTATTCCCTTTAGTAACGAAGAGGCGGAAACTTATTCGTTTATAAAATATGAACTAAAGTATAAGGGTATAAATATCCCCACTCCTGACCTAATTATTGGGGCTACGGCTATTGCTCATAATTGCAAAGTACTTACAATGAATCAAAGGGATTTTCAACGCATTCCTGGTTTGGAGATAGAAAATATTGAAGAGTATCTTATTTCAAGGATTTGCTACAGCTAAATGTGGTTGTAGAAAATGCTTCGCTGTATAGTGCTTTACTTTAAATAATTCAAAATAATATTTGACTCGTATATAGTCTATGATAATATAGCCTTACAATCATGGGGCGCAAAATGGCAAGGGAAATTATATCTTACGAATCAGCATTAAATAGTAAATCCACTAGCTTAAATAAAGATTTTCTAAAATGGGTGAATGATCCAAACAGAGAGAGACTAGCGGAGGAGGATTTAAGGGATTTTGAAGAGGCTATAGCCGAGATGAGGGCAACACCTGCCAAATTGAGAGAGTTTGATTGGGATTAGTCTTAGATACTTCAATTTTTGTAGCAATAGAACGTAAAACTATTGCTCTCGATCTATCTGAAATTAATCAACAAAAATATATTAGCCCAATAACAATCTCTGAGCTATTATTTGGTTTATATAAGTCAAACAACAATGAACGTAAGCTAAAAAGGGAATTTTTTATAGAAGATACTATAATGTCAATCCCATCTATTCCGTTCGGTAATAAAGAAGCTAAAGTTTACTCACTAATTTATTACGAATTAAAGTCTAATGGTATCAATATAGGATATCCTGACCTAATTATTGGTGCTACGGCTATTGCTCATAATTGCAAAGTACTTACAATGAATCAAAGGGATTTTAAACGCATTCCTGGTTTGGAGATGGAAAATATTGAAGAATATCTCGTCCCAACCATTTGCTACAGCTAAATGTGGTTGTGTGTTTATTCATCATATGCTAATCCCCTAAACCAGC
This sequence comes from uncultured Rickettsiaceae bacterium, assembly GCA_964538645.1. Lineage (GTDB taxonomy): Bacteria > Pseudomonadota > Alphaproteobacteria > Rickettsiales > Rickettsiaceae > JAYUHP01. The sequence goes on along the minus strand of CAZIGS010000018.1, from coordinate 8,629 downwards.
GCGCACAGCAACTAGAAAAAGTCTTAGGTAGGTATTTTTACTTATAATTTCATTATGTGTAATATATTATTTAAATATGTGGTATTGCGCTATCTAAACAACAGAGTATATAAGACATGTTTAAAATCTGATATTTATACCATGCAAATGTAATATCTTCTGCAAATCTCTCTCAATAGCTAACAAATCCTCTTTTGATACCGCTTCGCAACGTAAAGTGATGGCTGCTTCAGTGTTAGAAGCCCTAATAAGCCACCATGAATCTCCTTCAGAATATCTTATTCCGTCTACATCAATAAATTCTCTGCCTCTTTTCTTCAAATCCAGTTTGATTTTTTCTACAAGCTCAAATTTTTTATCATCAGCAATAAATATTTTAACTTCAGGTGTGTTATATGCTTTGGGTAATTTTGAATAAAGCTGCTTGAGCGTAGTCTTGCCTCTACTCAGCAAATCTATCATACGCAGTGCAGCATAAATCGCATCATCATAGCCGTAATATTTATCGGCAAAGAAAATATGGCCACTCATTTCTCCAGCTAAAAGAGCTCCTGTTTCTTTCATCTTGGCTTTGATAGCTGCATGGCCAGTCTTATGCATTAAAGCTCTGCCGCCTAAATCTCTAATAGTGTTATATAATATTTGGCTAGATTTGACTTCGCCTATTATTGTAGCTCCTGGGTGTGAGGTCAAAATATCTTCGGCAAAAATACAAACTGCTTGATCTCCGTATAATATACGCCCAGTTGATGTAACAAAAACCACTCGATCTCCATCTCCATCAAATGCTACTCCTAAATCATAAGATTTTTCTTTGATGATTTGCACTAACCCACTCAAATTTGAATGAATAGTAGGGTCTGGGCTGCGATTTGGAAAATTACCATCAATTTTTTCATTCATAAGAATATTTTGATTCGGCATATGTCTTATCATCTGAGTAACTATTTCACCTGCGGCGCCATTCCCTATATCCCATATTACTTTTAGTGATTGATCTATCTCAATGTCATGTAATATAAGTTTTATATATTCTTTTGAAATATCTATAAATTCAATATTTGGAAGATTTTTTTTATGATAGTGCTTTTCTGACTTTAAAACATATTCTTTGAGTTTTTTGATACGCTCTCCCCAGAATGACTCTCCATCTAAAATCATTTTAAAACCGTTATCTTCTTTGGGATTGTGAGAGGCTGTGATCATTATTGAGGCAGCCGGAGATAAAATTTTATCAGCAAAATACAATATTGGCGATGGCACAAGACCTATTGATAGAGGAATAGAATCAGAATCTAGAATTCCTTGTACCAAAGCTTCGTATAAAATTTTAGCACTTAAGCGTCCATCAAATCCTATAATTATTTTTTTTCCTTTGCATAAACCACCGAAATAACAACCTATCAAATATGCAATATTTTCATCAACAGCATCAGGATATCTTCCCCTTACATCATAACTCCTGAATATGTATGTCTGCACTCTTCCTCCTTGAAAAATATTAATTGCTCTGTTAGCATAGCACAACAAAATTTACAACCAATATGAAAATTCTCGCATTTGAAACTGCGTCTGGTAGATGCTCTGTAGCCATCTCAGCAGGACCAGATATTATAGCTACAGAGCTAATATTTGAAAATTCTCAGCAAGCCGAAAGGCTTACTTCGATGATATCATCAATTTTATCTCGCGCTCAATTAAATTTATCAGATATTGATTATTTAGCTGTCACAAATGGTCCAGGTAGTTTTACTGGGATCAGGATCGGTTTAAGCGCAGCTCTAGGACTTTCAATGGCCGCTAATATAAATCCAGTTGTAGTAAGTAATTTAGCTATAATTAATTATAAAATTAGAGAGCAATATCGAAATTTCGACCTCGCTGTAAGTCTTATAGATGCTTTTAGAGATGAATTATATATACAAATTTTCGATAGACAGAATCAAACTGTTACTGAGCCTAGATTATTAGATATTGCAGAAGTAAAAACTGAGCTTCGAAACTTACAAGGCCATATAGTATGCGCTGGGAGCGGCGCTAAAAAAATCCAAGATTTACATTCTGATAAAATCGCAATATTACCTCGCTTTCCTTTTCCCGACGCAAGAATAATATGCAAATTAGCTCATAGCTTGATAGTTAAAGGTCAATTTTCTAGTGTGATAGAGCCTTTATACATAAGGCTCCCAGATGCAAAACTACCTAATTCTTAATTTTATAGCAAATCCACCACAGTCGGACAATTACCCATTTCTGCAAATACTTCATATGCTGCTATAGTTAAAAATAAACTATGAAATGGCATATCATAATTAGTAGCATCATCTTCATTGGGAGGAATAACAAAATTATTGCCCCCATGCAACATCAAAGGAGTTGTATTAGTAAAATTTTTTGGACAGTTAGCACCTGAAGACCATCTGAATCCTTCTAAACCATCATGAAAATAATTAGAATACCTCTTTACTAATTCTTGTGGATCTTGGTCAGGCAACTCAAAACCAATCAGCTCTTTAGGTACTTTAAATTTATTCTCTCTAATATCTTGATATTCTGAACTATGGACTAATTTGCTAATATGTTCAGGTGAGATACCTCGCATAGCGAATAAATACTTCACATTATTAGATAATCTAACATCTACAGCCATTACTTTAGCGGAGAAAAATTCCTCTAAATTTATTGTCTTACAGACTCCTTCTTGACCAAAGATGCTAATAATTGGGCAGTTATATTGGAATCTTTGAAATAAACAATATGCGGTTAATAAATCTTCTATTCTTAAATTGCCAGTCTCATTACCTATTCTTAATACCTCCAGAACAGGAATCACATCAGGATAAGTAAAATCAGTATTTAATGTAACAGTATCACGGTTAGAAATTGTTATAACAACAGAGCCAGGAGCAAATTTTACTTTAGATAAAAAATCATGTATATTTGCACCATAACAGGCATTAAAAAATATCTTTAATTTTTTACCTCCGGCAGCTTCGGCAATAGCATCACACACTTTATCTGGAGTAATATTCAGCTCGGTGCGTGGGTCTACAAAACCAAAGACGGTCTCTGTACCACAGAAATTAGCTTTAGTAACATGAGTCTCTCTTAAGGTTGTTGTCCTAGGAGTAATATTTATATTGCCCTCTACCCCAAACGAAATAGTATCATCAGTAACATTCTGCGGTTTTAATGGCATACTACTTGTAGGGTCATTAAATAGTAGTAAGGGAAGAGGGGCTGGAGGAGGAGCAGCAGGCAGTATTACTGGCTCGAAAATTTCTTTAGCCCATATATCAACTTGAAGCCTCATACTATCCCACCCTTTGGTAACACCATGTGCATTGAAAAATATATTCACATCTTTAGAAGGAGAATTATCATCCCTAATAGCCCTAACCAGATTTGAGAATTGACAACAAAAACTCACCAAATTAAAATATTTTCCTAGAAGGGATTTATGCTCCAAATTATGCATTGGATTCTTACTCATCCTATCAATATTTATTTTAGGCCCTTCATATAAAAATAATTTCTCTTGTGGATTGTCCTGAAGCTGTAATTTTAAATCTATTCCTGTTTCTTCTAAAAGTTTGAGAGGAGTTATAGCTTCAACATTAGAGGAAATTTTTGTTATATCTGCTCCCGCTTTAACTAGTAACTTTGATAAAACCACGTCAGATTTACGCAGCGCAAGATGCAATGGAGACCATCCATATAAATCAACATAATTTACATCTGCCACGGCATCAATTAATTTAATAGCCTCACTAACTCTACCTTCCCAAATTGCAGCACATAATTTTTTATTAAAATATTCACGCACATCTTCAGTTAATTTAGCACCATTATAAGTTAGCAAAATGCTTGCTTCTAAGTAATCCTCTTGAGCAGCCAATTGGAGAGCTGTTAAACCATTTTCATTTGTAAAATCAATTTTCCCATCCCCAACTGTTATCCAGGAAAGATTACTTATATTATCTGCAATTTTAGAAGGATGTGCTCTATCCAAGATCGCTTGAAATAAGCTTTTTCTTTTTTGAGCATTATAATCATCATAAAAGTCTGTGGACATATTTTCTCATTAATTTTTTACATTCTTCTAAATATAGCAATTATTAAGATTTGTCAATACCCTCTATTTTTCTAATACTCGATTAGTCTATAAACAAAAAATTTCTCTAGACTTTCTTATAAAAGAAATATATAAATACTCTACTTTGTAGGGTCTGTAGCTCAGTTGGTTAGAGCCCCCCGCTCATAACGGGGTGGTCGTAGGTTCAAGTCCTACCAGACCCACCACTCTATGCCAAGACTTAAGTAAGGCAGGCTACTATGTCTGACAAACAAAGATTATTGCGGCGTATGAGGGTTGTCTACGGAAGCTTTGGCCCAGGTAGACTGTTAAGCTATTAAAAGGACCACAATGTCCATTTCGGTATTATCTCGCTATCTTATCAAAACCTATCTAGAGAAATTTCTATTAGTACTTTTTGTCATATCAGTAGCCCTTTTACTGTCCAATATATTCGATCTATTAAATAAAATACGTGGTGTAAGCATAAATGCTAGTCTCTTTATACAGCTAATATTTTTGAAATTACCATATCTATTATGCGAATTGTTACCTTTAAATACTATGCTAGCAATGTTTTTAATGAATTATATACTAGCCAAACGTAATGAGATTGGGGTGATGTGTGGTAGCGGGGTATCTATTTTCACTTTAGTTACACCTATAGCTAGTGCAGTGCTTCTAGTTGGTATATTCACAACAGCACTGATTAATCCGATAGCAACACATATGCTGGTAAAGTATGAATATATGGAAGCTAAGCTCCTGGAGCGCAAATCTCCAAATTTTACTCTGTCAAATTTAGGTATTATTATTTCAGAACATTATGCTGGGGAACGTAGGGTGCATGTAGCAAAATCTCTTGCTGTACCTGAGAAAAAAATGATGCATGTAACAATATTATTCGCTGATAAAAATAATAATTTTATTGAGAGACTTGAAGCTGATGAAGCTATTTTAGACAACGGCAATATTGAGCTTAATAACGTAAAAATATTTAATCAACATGGGGAGCGCTTAGATAAAGGCTCGTATACTATCCCTACTACTCTAGCAATAGATAATTTTGTTGAAGGCATAACGGTTCCAGATCATTTGAGTTTTTGGAAGCTGCCAGAAGCAATCAACAATCTCTCAGATGCAGGTCTTCCTACTATTAAACATAAAATGCATTATTATAAAATATTATTCCGTCCAGTAGCTATGGTAGCATATTTGCTTATAGCTTCATGTTTTATGCTCAAAGACACAAGGCAAAATGGAGCAAACTCTCTTGTGTTAGGGGTTTTTATTGGATTTGCAGTTTATCTTACAATACAGATAATTACTAATATTTTGATATATCAAAATATTAACGTGGTAATTTCTATGGCTTTGCCAACTCTAGTCATAATTTTGCTTAGCAGCTTTGCTATTTTACACTTGCGAATGGACTGACTAGTGATATACTCTTAGTCACTTAATCCCAGTCCTCGGGCTTTGCACCAGGAATAATGATTTTAAAATACAATTTTAAGGACTATTTTATGAGCCTATCAAAATTACTAGGTATGATGTCAACGGATATGGCAATAGACTTAGGAACTGCCAACACCTTGGTTTATGTAAAAGGCAAAGGAGTGGTTTTGAATGAACCTTCTGTTGTGGCATTAATAAAAGATAATGGCACATATAGGCCTTACGCTTTTGGTCACGAAGCAAAAATGATGCTAGGCAGAACTCCAGCAGATATAGAAGCAAAGAGGCCATTAAAAGATGGTGTAATAGCAGATTTTAGAAGCGCTGAAGAGATGATAAAATACTTCATTCGCACTGTTCATAATAGACGCAGCTTTACAGGTCCAATGATCGTAGTATGCGTTCCATCCGGTTCAACACCTGTAGAAAGAAGAGCAATCCAAGAAGCGGCAGAAGCAGCTGGAGCTAGAGAGGTGTTTCTTATCGAAGAACCTATGGCAGCTGCTATAGGTGCAGGATTACCAGTCACAGAGCCACGTGGTTCAATGATAGTAGATATAGGTGGTGGTACTACAGAAGTAGCTGTACTATCTTTGGGTGGTATTGTCTATGCTATATCTGTGCGTGTTGGTGGTGATAAAATGGATGAAGCTATTATTTCGTATGTGCGTAGAAATCACAATCTTTTAATCGGCGAATCTACAGCAGAGAAAATTAAAAAGCAAATAGGTGTAGCTTATGTAGATCCGTCCCTGGAAGCTCGTACTATGGAAATAAAGGGCCGTGATCTTATTAACGGTATACCACGAGAAATTATACTAAGCGAGAAACAAATAGCTGAAAGTCTTGTTGAACCAGTATCACAAATAGTTCAAGCGGTTAGGGTAGCTCTAGAATGTACCCCACCAGAACTCTCCTCTGATATAGTTGATACAGGTATAGTCATGACTGGTGGTGGGTCTCTTCTCAAAGGCTTAGATTACGTACTTAGTGAAGCAACTCAATTACCTGTATTTGTAGCAGATCAAGCTCTATCATGTGTAGCTCTTGGTACAGGAAGGGTTTTGGAGGAGTTTTCGAGGTTCAAACATGTATTATTTAAACAAGATTGATGGATGGCAATACTAGCAAATCGTATAAAAACAGTCAGTATATTAGCAGACTTCATAGATTCGCTAAAGGCATTTGTTGTAAGATTTTTATCTATAATATTAATTTGCTGTTCCGTGTTTTTATGGTCTTTCGCAGGGAATTCTAAAGTCACTAAAATGATTTTCGATGGTGCTGCTTCTATAATCAATCCTATAGTATCAGTTTTCGATGCAACAAGTTTACATATCGTAAATCTCAAAGAATCTATAAACAATATATGGAATGTTTCTCAAGAAAATATCACTCTAAAATTAGAAAACGCTAAATTGCATAGGCTTTTAGTAGAGAGCTCTGCTTTAAAAGCGGAAAATAATCTTCTTAAAACACAACTAAAATTCGCAAAAGAAAATATAGATAACATAAGTGTGTCCGCTAGAGTTATAAGTGTATTTAATGGAATATATGCTAGAGGTGGAATAGTAAATCTTGGGCGCAAAAATAATATAGAAGAAAACCAAATAGCAGTTGCCGAGGGTAATGTAGTAGGTAGAATTACTTATGTAGCAGAAAATTATTCCAAACTTATGTTTATCACTGACGCAAATTCTAGAATTCCGGTAATAAGCTCTATTTCTGGAGAAAAAGCAATTTTTGCTGGAGATGGACATAATGGTGGTAGATTATTATATATGTCTGAAGGACATAAAATTAAAGCAGGAGAGTATTTATTTTCTTCTGGAGATGGAAAATACTACCCGTATGGATTATCTATTGCTAAAGTTGTAAAGATAGATGGTAGTTATGTATACGCAGAATCGTTGGTAAATTTAAATAACGTACAATTCGTAAGCATAATGACCCCAACAAATAATAATTGAAGATACAGATATGTCTAACGCTAATAATGAACTTAGGTCTGATTCTGGTGTGGGTTCTTATCATCTGCTTCCTAGAAGTTATCAGACAGATCTAATAGATGGCGTATATCAAATACATACTGACCGCCCAATCAATGAGCTTGGTAATCAATTTTGTAGATATTATTTTGCAACTCATACATCTAACGGAAAAGAATATTTCGCTATTATATTTGAGAGTGGATTCAATGTTCCAATAAAAGATCTTGCCATATTGCGAAACTCTCATTGTCCACATATTAACAGCTTGCTGACATATTCTCTGGTCAAGCTTGGAATAAGCAGAAAATATATGGTTTGTGCTATAGTTGAGGCCTATGATCCTAAAGAAAATCTTCAGAATTACATAGAAACTAATGGCCCAATGGATGATGAGATGGTAGAAAGTAAACTAATCCCATCAATTAATAGCGTTTTGGCATTTTGTGATACTCATAGAATTACTTGTGGTAACATATCTCCAGCAAATATTACGGTTACAAAAGAAGGTGTTATAAAACTCAGAGAGTTTTTTAACTCTCTTACTAATTTCTACCAAGCTCCAGCTTACATTGCTCCTGAAATAGCAGATGCGCTACCTATAGCTAGGCAGGTATTTTCGTTAGAAGCAGATATTTATGCCTTCGGAATGACAGTATACTACGCTTTAACAAGGTTAACTCCAGATTTTAGCAAACATGATCCTAAATTATATAATGCAGCGCGAATAGAGGCTGGAAGCTATAATATGACAGCAGGGCAAAAACGTATGGCACAGAAATTCAAAATGTTTCTTGCCTGGACCCTAAATGATGTACCAGAAGAACGTTGGAAAGTAGCTGATTGTATAGAATGGCAATCGTTAAGATCAAAGGGTAAAATGCCAAAATCGAGGTCCAGTAACACCTACACAACATTGTTCAATGGACATAATTATTCTGATCCAGTTGCTCTGGCAAGCGCTCTCTTCGTATCTTATGATGATGGGATAAAATTTTGCCGTAATGATAGTTTTCTAAAATGGGTACAAAAAACTAAGAATAAAACTGAATTTATAGAAGATTTTCTGCATATTTATTTGCAAGATATATCATCTAGAGGTACAGCA
>CAZIGS010000017.1:9982-12779 GCA_964538645.1 uncultured Rickettsiaceae bacterium | reverse complement strand
TCAGCTACAACAACCAGTAGCTCCAGCTCCTGTACCAGTTGCCGCTCCTCTGAATGCACCTCAAACAGTAACACAAGCTTCTAATGCTGAAGTAGAGACAAGAAAGCATCCTCCGCAGCAAATTAAAGAAGATCATGCGGATGAAAATACTATACCAGCACTCCCTCAATTCCCTCATTCCAGCATCAATAGCGGAACGAGTGGTGCCCCTCATTAGAGGATCTATGATCAGTAATATTGCAATATAATTTACATTAAGAGTGAAATTATGGCATTTTACCTTGCGGGTCAGAGTATCTGAGTATATAATCCTCTCGAAATTTGTTTAGGAGCCAAGTATGAAAAAAATAGTTGTATCAGGTATGGTAGGTAACGCTTTAGAATGGTATGATTATGCCTTATATGCACAGTTTGTTCCTATTATAGCTAAACATTTTTTTCCAGCTTCGGACCTTGCAGAAATGATGGCAATGGCAGTTTTTGCAGCAGGTTTCTTCGTACGCCCATTAGGAGCTGTTGTATTTGGTAATATTGGAGACAGGTTTGGCAGACGTATTGCGCTTGTTGTCGGAATTTTAACTATGGCAGTACCAACAGCAGCTATAGGACTATTACCCTCTTATGACACTATAGGTATTTCTGCTACAATTATATTAGCTATAATACGTTTGATACAAGGTTTTTCACTCGGTGGCGAATTTAGCGGTTGTATAGCTTATATCGTCGAACATTCCCCCCCAGAACAAAGAGGTATAGCAGGAAGTGCTGCTTTTGTTAGCATGTGTTTAGGTATGTTATTCGGCACTCTTACAGCTGTATTTATGTCATCCATTATGTCCGTAGAAGCATTGACAGATTGGGGATGGAGAATACCGTTTATAGCTGGTCTATTCATCGGATTAGTTGGACTATATATCAGAATGAACCTCTCGGAAAGCCCTCTATATAAAGCAGCTAAAGCTACAAAAAAATTGTCTACAGCACCAGTTGGAGATACTATAAAGTATTATTGGCCTCAGCTTCTTATGGCAATAGCTATTTATATTACGGTTACAGCACCATTCTATACTTCGACAGTCTATATCGAAACATTCATGAATAAATTAGGTTATACTAAAACAGAATCTTCAATAGTTGGTAGTATAATTTTGATTACCATGATCATCGTTCTCCCTATTTCAGCAAAAATTTCTGACAAAATTGGTAGAAGACCTATTCTTCTTTCAGGGGCTGTTGCTATTGCAGTAGTTGCATACCCAATGATTGCTGTTTTAGGGCAGCTAGACTTCATTTCTGCTATATTCTCGCAAATAGTTTTAGCAACTGCTGTAGCATTTTATATGGGACCAGTCCCAGCAGTGCTAGTAGAATTATTTCCTACAAAAGTACGATTTACAGGAGTAGCATTATCATATAATTTAAGTGCTGCAATTTTCGGAGGAACAGCCCCAATGGTTGCTATGATATTGGAACGTGCTACAGGAAATAAATTTGCGATAGGATATTATTTAGTTATGCTATCACTATTTACTTTATATACATTAAGAAAATTCCAAGAAACTCGCGATAATTCTTTATCTGATCCTGAAGCACTGCAGTAATAAATATACTTTCGTCATCCTTGTAACTAATCTAGAGGATGACGACTACTCTAAAAATTTCCTCGCTTTTTCTCTATATAATGAGTATAAATAGCTGAATCGTCATCACGAGCGAATGCTAGCATTCGGGTGGTGATCCATTAATCTAAGCATAAAGCAGCATACTGTCGCGTAGTATGATGGATTGCCTCGTCGCGCTTATAGTGCCCCTCGCAATGACAAATAATTATAAAACAGGTACAATATATGTCTTCTTATCAATATGTTTATGTGATGAAAGGTTTGACCAAACATATTAATGGCAAACAAATTCTCAAAGAAACTTTTCTATCATTTTTACCAGGCGCTAAAATCGGTATGATCGGACATAATGGAGCTGGTAAATCTACTTTACTCCGTATTATGGCAGGTATTGACAAAGAGTTTGATGGAGAAGCGTGGGCTGCTGACGGTATTAAGGTTGGTTATCTCGCTCAAGAACCTAAGCTTGATTCTTCAAAAAACGTCTTTGAAAATATAATGGATAGTTTGGCTCATAAAAAAGCACTTTTGGATGAGTTCAATGAGATTAGCGCAAAATTTGCTGAAGAAATGACAGACGATGAGATGAATGATTTGCTAACAAAACAAGCTGATCTTCAAGAAAAAATAGATGCAGTAGATGCATGGAGCCTAGAAAGAGAAATAGAAGTAGCTATGGATGCACTGCGTTGCCCTGATAAAAACGCCGATGTAACAAAAATTTCTGGTGGTGAAAAGCGTCGTGTAGCTCTCTGTAAACTGCTTTTAGAAAAGCCAGATATGCTGCTTTTAGATGAGCCTACAAACCATTTAGACGCAGAATCAGTATCTTGGCTTGAGAATTATTTAAAACAATATAAAGGTACTGTCGTAGTTATTACGCATGATAGATACTTCCTAGATAATGTTACAGAATGGATTCTAGAAATTGATAGAGGTCAGTGTATTCCATGGCATTCCAATTACTCCGCATGGCTAGAGCAAAAACAAGAAAAACTAGCTAAGGAAGAAAAAGAAGAATCTGGACGTCAGAAAGAACTTGCCCGCGAACTAGAATGGATTAGACAATCTCCAAAAGCGCGTCAAGCCAAAAGCAAATCTAGGATTACAGCATATAATGATCTTTTAAACAAAGAACGTGATAAAGGTTCTGGAGTTGCAGAGATTATTATTCC
>CAZIGS010000017.1:0-9972 GCA_964538645.1 uncultured Rickettsiaceae bacterium | reverse complement strand
GGACCACGACTTGGAGATGTTGTGATCAATGTTGAACATCTGTCTAAAACCCATAATAGCAAACAACTACTTACAGATTTCTCATTCAAAATGCCTCCAGGGGCTATAGTTGGTATTATTGGTCCAAATGGCGCTGGTAAAACTACTCTTTTCAATATGATTACAGGTAAAGATCAACCTGATTCTGGAGAAATAAAAATTGGCCAAACAGTAAAACTAGGTTATGTGGATCAGTCCAGGGATGACCTCAATGCTAATAAAACAGTATTTGAAGAAATTTCTGATGGGCTTGAGGAAATGGATTTAGGTGGAAGAATGGTAAAAAGCCGAGCTTATTGTTCAGCTTTCAATTTTAAGGGAGCAGATCAGCAACAAAAAGTTGGTACACTTTCTGGTGGACAGCGTAATCGTGTTCATATGGCAAAACTCCTCAAGGAAGGGGCAAATGTTATATTACTGGATGAACCATCAAATGATCTAGATGTCGACACACTAAGAGCTTTGGAAGATGCTATATTGGATTTTGCAGGCTGCGTAATGGTTATATCGCATGATAGATGGTTTTTGGATCGTATCGCAACACATATAATAGCTTTTGATGTAGAAGGAAATGCAACATGGTTTGAAGGTAACTATCAAGACTACCATGAATATATGATTAAGACATATGGTGAAGATTTGCTAAACCAAAGATATAGGCATAAGAAATTAAGCTGATTTGTAGCCTTTGCCATTACTAACTAAATATATATAAGGGTGATAACTCGCCCATTTATCATTTCCGTTTCTGTTGTACAGGTGGGTTATATCTTACGCCGCTAAGACAACAGATTAGGCTCAATCTTTCTTATATCAAAATTTGTAACAGAGCCTGATTTGTAGAATTGTGTTAGTATATAACTTGATTCAAGAGACTAGGATACAATTCTAACTCACCAAGCATTCTTAATTATTTGTGGCAACTTATAAGGCCTAATGACAGCCAAATCAAACCTAATGTCATAATCTTTATATTGATGATTTTTTTGTAAGAAAATTATTGCTGCATTCCTAATTCTTTTTTGTTGCTTGAGATTGCATAATACGTCGTCTATATTACTAGAGCGCGCTTTAACCTCAATAAATACGACAGTTTTACCCCTAACACAAATAATGTCGATTTCACCAAAATGGTTTTTATATCTGCGTTCTAATATGCTATAGAATTTTAAAATATAGAAAATTGCTACTATATATTCAGCTATAATGCCGAAATAATAGTTTGTCATACGGAAGACATTCTCGCTTTAATATGTTTGCGCATAATTTGCATAGCAAACAGGAATATTGCAGATACAAACATGAGGTAAAAAGCTGGGGAATATGTGATAGCAGTTTTTTCAACAAGAAACCTAGAAATCATAGGAGCCGTGCCACCAAATATTGCTACACCTAAATTATAGCTAAACGAAACTCCGGTAAAACGCTCTTTAGGTTCAAATAGTGAAATTACAAATATATACGCACAACCCGCCATAGCTCCACCTAATATTCCGAGTGCTGTAATAGCTAAAATTTGATGTATATAATTTTCTGATCCCATAAAACTCATAATAGGCGCAGTAAAAAAGAAAAGCATCAACGCGGCTGTTTTTAGCGTTCTAGCTCTTCCTATATAATCTGAAATTGCTCCTGCTATAGGCATACAGATCATTAGTACAAAGGATGCATATGATACATACAACAGAGCTACAGAGCTTTCTAGATGCATTATATCAGTATAAAATACATTCACATAAGCTTTGACTATATATACAACGCTACTTGCGAATCCACCTACACAGCATGTTAAAATCATAAAATGCCAAGAATCTTTTACTACAGCAAAAAATGGGGATTTTAATAGTTTTTTCTTTTTGGCTAATATATTGAAAATAGGAGTCTCAGAAGTTTTAAGTCGTAGATATCCCCCAAAAATACCCATAACACCACCTAAAATAAAAGCATATCTCCAAGAGTCTGGGGAGTCACAATATTTGTTGAGCAATATTCCAACTAATGATGCTAAGAGAGTTCCTGTTATATTTGATCCATTTACTAAACCTGTTATTAGTCCAGATCTTAACTTGCCAACATGTTCTAATACAAAAATAGCTGCTCCAGCACCCTCTCCACTTATACATAGACCTTGTACTAATCTCAGAATTACAAGCAATATAGGGGCTATAACGCCTATGGAATTATATCCTGGTAAAAAACCCATAGCGAATGTAGTACATGTCATACCAAACATTGAGCAAATAAGAGAGATTCTGCGGCCGTATCTATCACCTATATATCCAAAAACTATTCCTCCAATAGGTCTAGTAACAAAGCCCACAGCAAAAACTGCAAGGCTTGAGAGAATTTGTATAAATTCAGATGCATCTGGAAAAAATACCTTTCCAAGCATTATTGAAAAGATCGTGTAAACTGTAAAGTCATAATATTCCAATATATTGCCAGAAATGGCTGATACAAAGACAAATCTACGTTGTTTTGCACTCATAATATTGCTCTAGTATCGTTTTGCTTTTGGAGTTTTATTAAATCTACCAAAATTTTTCACGAAAGTTTGCACAGGATTTTCTTCAGTACCATGTACTTTAGTACGTGTTTTTGCTATTATTATGTCTGTTTTATGCTTGTTATCTATAACTTCCACCTCCTCAACTATATCACCATTAAATGTAATTTGCACAACACGCTGCTTTACAACTCTAGGTGTAGCCCATGGCTTATTTTCTAACGTACGAGAAACGTAATACCAAGTATCAGGGGAGTAATCGGGCTTCAATATTGGCGCCCCAATGGTGAGCAGAAGCTGCTCTTTCGTCATTTTCTGAGAAGTGATTTGATTGATTTTTGTATCATCAATATATACCCCTCTAGTGTTCAGAGATTGGCATGATGTAAGTGTTAATACTAACAACACAACAACTATTTTATTCATAATAAACCTAACTTTACACATGATGATGATCAACAGAAAAATAATAGTTCTGGATTTTATAGATGAAATATAATATATTACCGACTTAATTAACAGTGTTTTTTTATTTATTTGTTTTTTTAGGAGAATAAGAAATGGCAGTACCAAAGAAAAAAACTTCAAAATCTAAGCGTGATATGCGTAGATCTCACCATGCACTTAAGGGGATTAACGTGATAGTTGACAAGGAGACTGGCGAATATAGGTTACCACATCAAATGTCTGCAAAAGATTTCACTTACAATAGCCGCAAGGTTGTGTTTCAAGCAGAGGATGCTGCTGGGGCATAATATTAAGTTATGGTATGTAGGATAGTAGGGGTTGGTGGACATGTTCCTGGCAAGCCTGTGTCTAATGAAGAGCTTGCTAGAATAGTCACCGACTCTGATTCAGAATGGGTACGAAGTAGATCTGGTATCATTCAAAGACACTTCGCTTCTCCAACAACATATTCTTCCCATATGGCTTATGAAGCCTCAAAAGAAGCTTTAGCTGATGCAAAGCTTCAATCTTCCGATTTAGACATGATTATAGTCTGCACTACCACTCCTGATAATAGCTTTCCATCCGTTGCAACTAAACTCCAAGGCTATTTAGGATGCGGAGAAATCCCATCTTTTGACCTTCAAGCCGTATGTGCTGGTTTTATATATGGTTTAGAAGTTGCATATTCTCTAATGAAGTCTGGAAAATACAATAATATATTACTCGTTGGAGTAGATCGTATGTCTTCTATATTGGACATGAGCGATAGATCCACTGCAGTTTTATTTAGCGATGGAGCTGGGGCAATTATTTTGTCTAAAGACGAATCCAGTCAAGACTCAATATTTACACGCCTATATTCCGATGGTAGCTTCTGGGAACTATTATACACAGATGGTGGAGCTGGTAGTGGAACTGGTAAAAGCGGCGTTATAAAGATGAATGGCAAAGAAATATATCGCCATGCTGTAGAAAAAATGACGAGCTCTATGGTTGATTTGCTCAAAGAACATAATATCGATATTAGTGAAGTATCATATATAATCCCGCACCAAGCAAATTTACGCATCATAGATAGTATAGCCTCTCGTTTAGATTTCCCTGAACAGAGAATTGTTAAAACAGTATCCAAATACGCTAACAATTCAGCGGCTACTATTCCTTTAGCGCTTAAAGAGCTACAATTATCCGGCAATTTAAAAAGCGGCGACCTATTGCTTATGACAGCTTTGGGCGGTGGTCTCACTTGGGGTAGCGCTTTGGTGCGGTGGTAAAAGTAGAAACCTTCCTTACCTCTTAATTTTTGATTTTTAGTCTTTTCATACAATAGATTTGCTGTATTTTGCTATTTCAGGTGGTAAATCTTGAAATTGACTTATTGGAGTGTTACGCAATTGGTAAAAAAAATACCACTTTTATGTCTAAAAATGAATCTGTAGGCATATATTATCTCTATTTGTTAAGATTATTGCGCGACATTAACTTATCTTATTATACTCATTTTATAAATTGGATTTAAAAAAATCTATAAATGGTTAAATAACAATAGATATACGAGATATCCCAACCTATTTTTTAGATAAATCATTCACGAACTTCGCGAAATCTTCAGCTGATGAAAAGTCTTTATATACTGACGCAAATCTAATATACGCAACCAAATCAACCTGAAACAACTCCTGCATAATCATTTCACCAATTCTACGAGAAGGTATTTGTTTTTGTGGATCGTTCTCTATTTTATTTACAATATTATCCACTAGCTGCGATATAATTTTTTCTGGGATTGGACGTTTCCTTAGAGCTGTTGAAAGTGATTTTGATATTTTGTCTGGATCAAATTTTTTCAGCACTCCAGAGCGTTTTACTACAAATATTTCTCTTAAATATACTCGCTCAATTGTAGAAAATCTATTATGGCATTTTGGACAGACTCTACGCCTTCTAACCATTGCGCCATCATTGACTACTCGCGAGTCCTTCACTTCAGTTTGTTGCTTTCCACAAGATGGACATTTCATAATAATTACCAGTCTACATAGTCATAGTTCGAGACTTGCTATAGATACTTATTTAAGTATACGCTTACTTTCCTCGAATCTCTTATTCCTAGTATTGCTTATACCAAGTTGCAATTACAAAATATTACGTGCGAGGAGTAGCTTATAAATCAGTAGGTGTATGACGAGCAACAAGCTATTTTATGATTGCAACTTGGTATTATTTAGGAGCCCTATCCTGCAGTTACTCACCACTACTAGACCCCTGCGCCCCTTGACTACTTCTAGCACTACCACTTCCTAGGAATGTTCTAAGTTTACGAGAACGACTTGGATGAGACAACTTACGCAAAGCTTTACCCTCGATTTGTCTTATCCGTTCACGAGTTACATTAAATTGGTGCCCCACTTCTTCAAGAGTATGGTCTGTATACATTCCTATACCAAAACGCATACGCAAAACCCTTTCTTCGCGTGGAGTGAGCGTAGCTAATATCCTGGTTATTACTTCACGCAAATTAGAGTGAATAGTCGCATCTATAGGAAGCATAGCATTTTTATCTTCAATAAAATCACCCAAATAGCTCCCATCTTCATCCCCAACAGGATTATCCAAGCTGACAGGCTCTTTTGCTATTTTCATAACTTTTCTGACTTTGTCAAAGGGCATCGATAGTTTAGCCGCTATTTCAGCAGGTGTAGGCTCATATCCTAGTTCTGTAGCCATTTGCCTTGAGGTACGGATTATTTTATTGATTGTTTCAATCATGTGAACAGGAATACGTATTGTACGTGCTTGATCCGCGATAGAGCGAGTAATGGCTTGTCTTATCCACCATGTGGCATATGTCGAGAACTTAAAACCCCTGGAATATTCAAACTTATCCACCGCCTTCATCAAGCCTATATTACCTTCTTGGATAAGATCCAAAAATTGTAGACCTCTATTCGCGTATTTTTTTGCAATAGAAATTACAAGCCTTAAGTTTGCTTCAATCATCTCCTTCTTAGCTCTAGCCGCCTGTCTTTCACCTTTCTGTATATCGCTAGCTAATTTTTTAAATTCTGAAATTGGCATTCCTACTTCAAGAGTAACATTTGCCACATCTTCTAATAAATCCACAAACATTTGCTCATTAGCATTTATAAAATCTTTCCATTTTTTGTCTTTTTGAACAGATTCTAACCATGCATCGTCTATATTACTCCCAATATAATGTGAGAGAAAGTTCTGACGCGTAATTCCATGCTTTTCTGCAAGCTTGAGCAAATTAGATTCTCGTTGGAAAATATCTTTGTTAATCCCATATAATTTATCTAATAGACCCTGAATTTTCTTGCTGCTAATTTTTATTGTGTGAATTTCTTCAACTAAACTAGCAAGATTTGACTTGAATTTTTTATCCTTAAGTATGTCGTAATTTTTCTTTGTTACGGCAAAATAATTTGTCATAATTTCCAGCATTTCCGCAGCAATTACAGCAATATTTTCCATTTTAGCTGTAACTATTGGTAATAACTGTATCTCTATTTCCAACATTGTAGAATGTTCAACAACAGCTTCAGGCTTATCGTTTTCAGCTTCCTCTACTCCTTCGTCATCATCATCTTCTTCATCTTCCTCATCCGATGATTCACTTTCTACCTCATCAATATCCTCTTCTACACCAGCATCTTCATCAACATCAAGATTTGCCTCTATATCTATCAATTCTCTAAGCATTATGCGTTCATTAGTGAGGTCATTATACCATTTAATGAAAGCTTTTAGAGTTATAGGACTAATACATAATGAAGAAAGCATCATGTGTTTTCCTTCCTCTATACGCTTTGCTATCTCAATCTCTCCTTCACGAGACAATAGCTCCACTCCACCCATGTCTCTTAAATATAGACGTACAGGATCATCTGTCGGAGATATTTCTTCAGTTTCTTGCTCTTCCTCAAATTCAGCATCAGCAGGAACTCCCGTAAATCTTATTTCCTCATCTATATGTATATCTAGCTTAATATCATCGTTATTATCATCTTCCTCTATAATATCAATCCCGGCTTCAGAAAACTTTGCTATCGCTGATTCTAAATCATCTATGGATAATTTAGAGTCACCAGGTATCGCCTTGTTAATCTCATCATAGGTAACAAACCCCTTTTTTTTGCCTTTTGTTACAAGTGGGTTTAGCCCCTCATCATCTGGCAGTAGTTTATCTTGTGTAGTGGCAGATTTTTTCTTAGTCATTTGTACCTAATTAATATATTTCAAATTATGATGTCAAAGATTCGCTGAGGCATCTTACGATAGTTTCTGCATTATTTATCTCTTTTAAATACGCATTAGCCTTATCAAATCTATCACTTTGTTCAGATTGTATTATTTTCTCATATTCTTCTTTTAGTATTTCTAGCTCATGTTTTTTTACAAGCCACTCCCACAAAGAAGCGTGGTTTCCTTTAGTATTATTTAAAGATAACATATCAAGAAACAGAGTATCATCGGAGGATAATAATATAAAAAGATCAGAAAATCTAGATTTTTGCATATTTTCCTTTATAACATCTTTGCTAAGCTCATGTTTATCTGAACATAATTCAATAATAAATTCTCTAATTTCTCCTAAAGATGGAGTTTTAAAGTCCAAATGTATGAATCTATCATAAATTTCATCCTCTAAAAGCAGATGAGGTTGCTCTAAAATTATTGAACAAATAGTATATTCTATTATTTCTATGGGAGTTTTCGAATCTAATAAAATACTAGCATTATTGATTGACGCAGAGGTTTTTTTATACTTACCTAACTTCCAAATTTTATTTTTAAATTCTCGTTTTATATAGTAGGCAAGAGGATTATTATTCAGCAAATTGGTATATTCTTCTAGCCGCGACTCAAGCTCTGCTTTTGCTTCTGGTGTGGTTAATTTTTTGCCAGTAGTTTCAATATGCCATATCATTTCAGATGTAGGAAGGCGTTTTTCTATCATTTGCTCCAAATATTCTTTCCCATGTTTAGTCAATAATTCATCAGGGTCCATTCCATTTGGTAATATTAAAAAAGACGCTTTGCGATTATTAGTAAGTAAAGGTAGGAGCAGTATTATAGCTTTTTTCATAGCCCTCTGACCAGCCCGATCTCCATCCAAGCAGAAGATCAACTCATCCGATATACGCCATAATTTACCTAAATGCTCTTTAGTAACAGCCGTACCCAATGTTGCAACTGTTTCTAAGAAACCAGCTCCGTGCATTGCTATAACATCCAAATAACCTTCAACAATGATTATGCGCTTTTTTTGATAAGCTGCACCTGTAGCTATATCCTCACCATATAATGTTTCAGATTTTTTGAATACCAAACTTTCTGGCGAGTTGAGATATTTAGGCATCCCATCACCTAAAATACGCCCACCAAAAGCAATAATTTTTCCATAAATATTTTTTATAGGAAAAGTAATTCTATTTCTAAAAATTGGATATGTATCACCACCTTCATTACGCCCTATGAGCCCAGCATCACACATCATTGGAACAGAGATTTTTTTCTCTTCTAAATATTTCTGCAAATCTTTACCAGATCCTGTAAATCCTATGGCGTATTTTTCTATTGTTTGTTTGGAGATTTTTCTGCTTATGAGATAATCAGTTGCAGATTTATTAATATGTGTTGTAAAAAATTGGTTTGCAAGATTAAGCACATGCAGAATATTCTCTCCTTCCTCGTATATTCGCTTTTGTTCTGCGCTTTGTTTTGGTATCTCTATACCATGATCTTCTGCAAGTTTTTTTGCTGCTTCTATGTAAGAAAAACCCCTAGTCTCTGCTATAAATCTAATCACATCACCATGAGCTCCGCAGCCAAAACAATGGTAGAATTTTTTTACATCATTTACTGTGAATGAAGGGCTTTTTTCGCTATGAAATGGACAGAGACCTGTATATTCCGGACCACGCTTGGTAAGATTAACTTTCTGTTTAATAATATCTGAAATAGATATATTATCACGCAATTTATCAAAAAAACTAAAATTTGAATGTTCCATATCTTACACAAGTTCTCTAATTAAATTGCTTTTGAGGGGTTCACCACCCGTTTCCCGTGTCGAATTTATTATAATGCCATCTCTCTAATAGTATAACGATACTACTTTAGTGAAGGTTTTTCGAGTAGCATTAAACATATAATTAATACTTGACTCGACTCAGATACAACAACATGATTTTGTTAAGCATGAGTAATCAAATGATATTATATAAATAAACCATATATACTGATTATAAGTCCATATGTTATTGGTATAGTTATATTATCATTTATTCTAAATGTACCGGAATAATATTCAACCATAGTAGTTATAAAAGCAGCAAAAATTATTGAAAAGAAACTAGCAGAATATGCATGGAAAGTATATGAAAGCATCCCAATAAGCATAGCAGTAACAAAAAATGCCACCGACCCTTCAATTGATTTTCCATTCTCCATAGGCGAACCTACTTGTTTACCAATTATAGCTGCAGCGCTGTCTGATATAATAAGTACCAAAAATGCTGAGATTGCAGCACCTTTACTAAATAATACGCAAGTAGTAAAAAAACCTAAAAACATGTAGCTCACACCGCTTAATCTAAAACTGCCACTAGTTTCTTCAGGTCTCATAATATGTGTAAAAAATCTATCCACCAACACTTGAATTGTTTTATTATAATGCCTAGATATATCCAATGACAGGACTATACCTGTGGAAATCATTAATATGATGACCATAGTCAGTTTGGAATAAAATAAATATGTAATTGGAAATACTATACTCATGCAGTGGAAAATTTTACGCTTTAATTCTAGATTGTAATTTGAGGAGCCCATAATTCACCTTAACTTGTGTTTGACAAAGTTCTATAACAAAAATATACTCCAGTATTTGAAATATAACAAAGATATTTATATGACAAAATTTCCTATAACGCAAAAAGGATATGATAAAT
>CAZIGS010000016.1:9920-12815 GCA_964538645.1 uncultured Rickettsiaceae bacterium | reverse complement strand
GATGGTTCTGAGTGCGTGAAAGCTAATAATGTCTAAAATTCGTAATATTGCCATAATCGCCCATGTGGACCATGGAAAAACTACTCTTGTTGATCAGATGCTCAAGCAGAGCGGAACTTTTCGCGCTAATCAGGCTGTTGCTGAGCGCGCTATGGATTCAAATGACCAAGAACGTGAGCGTGGAATTACAATTCTTGCTAAATGTACCTCTCTAATGTGGAAAGATACTCGTATCAATATCGTTGACACACCGGGACATGCTGATTTCGGTGGTGAGGTAGAGCGTATACTTAGCATGGTAGATGGTGTAGTCCTATTAGTAGATGCTTCAGAAGGTACGATGCCACAAACGAAATTTGTTCTTTCCAAGGCTCTAGAGTTATCGCTAAGACCTATTGTTGTTATCAATAAGATAGATCGTCCTGATGAACGTATCAGCGAAGTAGTGGATGAAGTATTCGAATTATTTATGGCATTAGATGCAAGTAATGATCAGATTGATTTCCCTATTATTTACGCTTCTGGAAGGTCGGGTTGGGCTATGCGTAATTTAAATGACCCAAGAGAAAACCTTGCCCCATTATTTGACTTAATAGTTGAGCATGTTAAAGCTCCAGAAGTTGATGAAAATGCCCCATTTTCTATGCTCGTTACCACTCGTGAATATAACCAATATTTAGGAAGGATACTGACAGGGCGTATATATAGTGGGACCATAAAAGTAAATCAGGCTATAAAAGTTTTAGACCGCGAAGGAAACTTGGTAGAGAATGCTAGAGTAAGTAAAGTCTTAGCTTTCCGAGGACTTGAACGTGTACCGATAGAGTCAGCTGTCGCTGGAGATATTGTTGCAATAGCTGGTATTGAGAAAGCATCAGTTTCAGATACTTTATGCGCACCAGAAATAGAGACTTCAATTCCTTCATTACCTATTGACCCACCAATACTTGCAATTACATTTTCTATAAACGACTCCCCTTTAGTCGGGCGTGATGGCACTAAACTTACATCACGTGTACTTGGTGAAAGGCTTATGCATGAAACAGAAAGTAATGTTGCTATCAGGGTAGTCCCTACCCCTGACAATGACGCTTTTGAAGTATCTGGACGTGGAGAGCTGCAGCTAGGAGTATTTATAGAAACTATGCGTAGGGAGGGGTTTGAGCTTTCTATAAGCCGTCCTCGCGTGTTATTTAAAAGTGATGAATCTGGACAGCGCCTAGAACCTATAGAAAAAATTCAGGTGGATGTAGACGATGAATTTGTAGGTGTAATAGTTGAGTCATTAAGTCAAAGAAAATGTGAGATGAGTGACATGAGGCCTTCTGGTGGAGGTAAGACGCGAGTTACATTTTTTGGGCCTTCAAGGGGTTTAATAGGGTATCATGGACAATTTTTAACAGAGACACGCGGAACTGGTATTATGAATAGAATATTTGATTCTTATGGACCATATTGTGGAACTTTACCAGGTAGACGTAATGGTGTGCTTATTTCCAATGGTAGTGGAGAAACGTCTGCATATGCTCTATGGAATTTACAAGATAGGGGTAAAATGTTTGTTACTCCAAATACTGCAGTTTACGAAGGAATGATTATTGGTGAGCACAGTCGTTCTAATGATTTGGAAGTAAATCCACTCAAAGCAAAACAACTATCCAATGTTCGTGCTTCTGGTAAAGATGAAGCTATAACGCTCGTGCCACCAATTATTATGACTTTAGAACAAGCTATCTCTTACATTGATGATGATGAATTGGTAGAAGTAACACCAAAATCTATCAGATTAAGAAAAAAACATCTTAATCCAAATGATAGAAAAAGAGCCCAAAAAAACACATGCTAAATTTAAGCGGGGGTATTAATACGATTTCATTTTACAAGTGAGTCAGCAATTTCTAACTTAATATGGTGAGAATAATATCTTTTGGATAGAAGTTAAGTGCAGCTTGTTGTAAATTTTGTAAAATATATAGCTCTAGTAGTGTTATTTGGAGCTTTGACTGGCTGCGGTGGTAACCAAACATGTTACGATGCAGATGATTTTGGATTTACAACGGTCACAGTTTCATCTCGATATGATAAATCTGAAATAATTGGCACTGACGCTAATCAAGTTGCACCATGGCGTGATTATAACTTAGACCTTAGTGGCAAAGCTATAATGATCATGGTGAAAAATTGGCGCTATGGTGAGGATCTGAACAATCCGAAAGCCTTATCTGCATGGTGCCCATGGTGGGGGACTAAATCACACAGCAAAATACTCTCTCCTTACTGTCTGAGATTACAAGAATGTAAATATTTACACGGATATGGTGATGCTACTCATGCTGGTTTTGCGGATGCAAATAATCCAGTTAATGAATCTGCTATGTGTAATAGTCCAGTAATCTTAAACACTCCATGTCTTATGAAGCGTGGGGTAGGATTATATGTAGATATAGAACGAAGAGGTGCGCCATCACCAAACGACAACTTGGTGACAATGAAAACACCAGCTGGCGTTACATTTCATCTTGGAGCTCCATTAGTTGGCTATAATCTACTAGATTATTCTAGTGCAGGACAAATGCGTCAAGCAGGTGGGGTATTATATAATTACGATGGTAGTCATAGTATAAGCTCCTCAAGATTAAATTACGTACATGGAAAAATGTATTTCAAAATATTGGACTCATATTATGACGATAATAATGGACAATATTTAGTTGTAATTAAATCAGGTCTTCAAGAACCAGGAAATGATATATTTGATACTATTAAAAAATTAGTTCAGGAAAGATTGTTTGGAAATGGTAGTTCAAGCTCTTCTACTTTAGAGAGAAACGGGATAGTTAGAACAATATACCAAAATATTATTATGGCCCCAGGTTATTCTCTTGCTATAAGGGC
>CAZIGS010000016.1:0-9910 GCA_964538645.1 uncultured Rickettsiaceae bacterium | reverse complement strand
ATCTTTAATACTGTACATGTGTTTCACAGCAATATTGTTTTTAATGGGCTCTATAGAACTCACCAATAATGAAATTCTTTCCCGCACCATAAAAATAGCAATTATTTCTGCTCTCCTTAACCCGACTATTAGCTGGGATTTCTTTAACGAGTATTTATTCATATGGTTCTATGAAGGCTCTAATTACATTATACAAATCTTAAAAAACGCAGCTAATATAGGCCCTGGAGATGGCAACATTCTAACATTTTTAACAACCATTCAGATAATGACGAAATTGATATCCTTGCTTTTTGCAACATGGCAAGGATGGCTGTATATACTTGTTTATTTTATAATGTTAATTTTCCTGACAATGGTACTTTTCGATGCCGCTGTATTATATATGACCGCTCAAGTAATGATGGGACTGCTTATTTGTTTGGCTCCTATTTTTATAGCGTTTTATTTATTTGAAGCTACAAAATCATTTTTTGAAAATTGGCTTAAACAATTGATAGGCTACGCATTACAATGTGTTTTAGTTTCTGCTGGCATATTATTTATGACCATGATTATAAGAAATCAAATATACAATACACTCGGATTCAGGGTGTGTTTAGAGGAATTCCCAAATATGAATTTCGCTTCAGGTGGAGGTTTAAATAACTTGCTGCAAGGAAGTGAGGCAGGTGACACACCAGTAATATCTCTCTTTGCGTGGTGGTTCCCTCAAATTGCAGGATGGCATGAAAGTCCTGCGCAGGCTTTGATTCCTATACCTAAAGCTCATTTTAGGACTCAATCTGACGCAGACGCAATTGGATTTTCTTTTAGTGTGAATGCATTACCAGATCAACCAGGGGTCTCAGCTCAACCACCTGGACAACCTGCCGTAGGTAATTTCTGTGAAGCATATGAATGTATAGGTAGCCGCTATCCTGATTTACCATTTTTGGACCCTCGTAATTCTTACGAAGCACGTCAAATGGATATTTTACGAGGTGGAGATGTAGTAGATTTTGGTGGGTTGTTCATAGTTGTGGTATGTATATTTTTACTAAACCATTTTAATAGTACATTGCCAGGTATGGCAAAATTTTTAAGTGGTACAACTGGCAATGCTAGTGATAATGCTGCTGCTGCCGGAGCTGCTGCAGCTGGCTTAACTAGTTCTATACATGCAGCAAAATCAATGATTGATCAAAAATCTGGCTTTAAAGATTTCAGAAATAAAGTAGATAGGAAAATTCACAACTTTTGGCAAGATAAAGTTGTGGGAGCTGCGGCAAGGAAAGTGTCTGATTTGAATGCACGTAGACTTGAGTCCACAGCATTAATGTATGAAGGACCTATTGCCAAGAAAGTAGCAGAGAAATATGGTATTTCATTCAAAGACGCGCAAGAGTTTGGTAATTCAACAAACAAAGCTGAGTTTGCGCATGGTGTAAATAAAGCACTAAGAGACAATATTAATGGATATGCAAACAAATATGGAGATAACAAAGGAGAGCATGCTGTTATTGCCTTATCCCGTGGAAAGTCTGGTGATATGGAAAAAATATTAGCTAAAGAACTATTTAAAGAATCTGATCTTTCTAAACTAAATTCAGTAGAAAGGGAAACTTTGAAAAATATTATGGGTTCTGAGGAAGTTCAAAAAATGCTAGATGCTAAGAAAAAAGAAGAATTATTTCAACAAGCATATTTAGAAACTTATGCAGAGATGGGTAAAGGGCCTTTGTCATCTAGAAATCTTTCAAAAGAAAAACGAGCACTTAAGGCAGAAAGGAATGTAGCTTGGATGGATGAAATGAAAAGAAGTCTAACAGGTGGTATTTTACCTAGTGAAGCTGATCAAATGAAGTATAGTGACCCACATCTTAGAACCTTTAATGAGCAGCGTGCGGATGAAGCTTTTGCCTTACAGGCCAAGATTGATAAAAGAGAGCTAGATTCTCTAACCATTAAAAATGGTAGAGACATACAAAGGCCTGAGTTATTAGAGCAATTAAGGGCTCAAAAAGATCCAAATGTTGCAGTAATTGATGCAGCTATAGAAAAAAATATGCGTAATGATCTGTTAAGCAAAGTTAGGTCTGATGAATCAATGACAGGAGATACATATATAAGGACAAAAGCAACGGATGCTGAGTTCCAAAAAATGATAGATAATGTTTACGCTCATGCCAATAGCATGAAGGAAAAAGACGTATATAATAGACAAGAGAGTCTATATAAGAATAACCAAGGTGCTATGGATGAGCTAGAGAGACGTAAAGGGTATATAGATCAAGCTGCCGCAGATGAGGTTCAAAGACTTCATGATGTACGTAATTCTAGCGTTGAAGAAAAATCCAATATATATAAAGATACATGGAGTGGCGTGAAAGATATAGCGCAAAAACATGCGGATGTTGGTAATAAATTTGCATCTAGTATAGAAAAAGTCATGAATAAGAAGAAGTCCAAGGATGAATAGTATTTAAATATATCCACCAAATGCCATTCGCCATTGATTTTTTAAGCCTATGTTTTATACTTAGGCGAAATTCTTCAAGTGGAATATATAATGACCAAGTTTAATACAAATCATGTAAGAAGCGCGTTTATAGACTATTTTGTTAAAAACGACCATACACAGGTGCATTCTAGCCCCCTAATACCTCATAATGACCCAAGCTTAATGTTTGTAAATTCTGGCATGGTGCAGTTTAAGAATATATTTACTGGACTAGAGACAAGAGAATATAACCGTGCTACATCTAGCCAAAAGTCCGTTAGAGCTGGTGGAAAACATAATGATCTGGATAACGTAGGCTATACTGCAAGACATCATACATTTTTTGAAATGCTAGGAAATTTTTCTTTTGGAGATTATTTCAAAGAGAAAGCAATTTATTATGCTTGGGATTTACTAACAAAAACCTTTGAAATACCTAAAGAAAAACTATACGCGACGGTTTATCATACTGATGAAGAAGCGATTGCTCTCTGGAAAAAAATCTCAGGATTTGGAGATGATAGAATACTCAAGATAAAAACCAATGACAATTTTTGGTCTATGGGTGATACGGGGCCTTGCGGTCCGTGTTCTGAAATATTTTATGATCATGGTGATAAAATTCCTGGAGGTTTGCCTGGTACTCCGGAACAAGATGGTGACAGATATATCGAAATATGGAATATGGTATTCATGCAATTTGAGCAAGTCGATGCCACAACAAGAATAGAGCTTCCAAAAAAATCTATAGATACAGGCATGGGACTAGAGCGGGTAGCTGCAGTCCTTCAAAATGTCCATGATAATTATGATATTGATTTATTTGTTGATCTTATTTCTACATCTGAAGAACTTACTAAAACTAAAGCCACAGGAAATGCTAAATTTTCTCACAGAGTTATAGCGGATCACTTGCGCTCGGCAAGCTTTCTTATTGCAGATGGAGTAATGCCATCTAATGAAGGCAGAGGATATGTTCTTCGTAGAATAATGCGTCGAGCAATGCGTCATGCGCATATTTTAGGCGCTAAAGAGCCGCTGCTATATAGAATGCTTCCTACTCTTGTTTCCTTAATGGGTGAAGCATATCCAGAGCTCAAGAGAGCAGAAGATTTTGTAAGCGTAATACTAAAACAAGAGGAAGAGAGATTTAAAACCACTTTGGATAAAGGTTTAAAGCTTCTAGAAGAGGAATCGTCTAGTTTGAGCGCTGGTAGCACCTTATCAGGCGAAATAGCGTTTAAATTATACGATACATATGGATTCCCGCTAGATCTAACTGAAGATATATTAAAAGCAAAAAACATTGCTATAAATAATGCAGAATTTGACCAGCAAATGGAGCAACAGCGTGAGCGGGCTAGAAAAGCTTGGGTAGGTTCTGGAGAAGCGAAAACTGATAATTTATGGTTTAAGGTCCAAGCTGCACATGGAGGGACAGAGTTCCTCGGCTATAGTTTAAATGAAGCGCAAGCTACAATATTGGAATTGGTTCATAAAAATGAACAAGCTAATCAAGTTAGCATTAAGGGAAGTGAGTTTGTTTTAGTAACAAATCAGACTCCTTTCTATGGAGAATCTGGTGGACAAATGGGAGATGTTGGAACCATCATTTCGGATAATGCTAAGGTCAGAGTAGTAGATACGAAAAAATATCTAGGAAATATTCATGCTCATTTTTGTGTTTTAGAAAGTGGTAGCGTGAAAACTGGTGATAATGTAACTTTAAAGATTGATATAG
Organism: uncultured Rickettsiaceae bacterium; assembly: GCA_964538645.1. Lineage (GTDB taxonomy): Bacteria > Pseudomonadota > Alphaproteobacteria > Rickettsiales > Rickettsiaceae > JAYUHP01. Next base: position 5,687 of record CAZIGS010000016.1, on the reverse strand, counting down.
AGCATAGAGATAATGTAAGGGCCCATCATTCAGCGACTCATATTTTGCATGCAGTGCTTAGAGAAGTTTTAGGTAAGCATGTAACTCAAAAAGGATCTTTAGTTGCACATGATAGATTGCGTTTTGATATAAGCCATCCACAATCCATAACACCAGAACAAAAAATCCAGATAGAGGATGAGGTAAATAAAGTTATATTTGCGAATTCTGAAGTGAAAACTGTACTTATGTCCACAGAAGAGGCTATCGAAAAAGGTGCTATGGCTCTATTTGGAGAGAAATATGACTCTGAGGTAAGAGTTGTCTCCATGGGAATTGATGATTATTCTGTAGAATTATGTGGTGGAACGCATGTTTCTAGAACGGGAGATATTGGTGCTTTCAAAATTCTATCAGAAAGTGCGATTGCAGCTGGTGTGCGTCGTATAGAGGCTATTACTGGAAAATATGTGATAGAATATTTAAGAGATAATGATGCCCTGCTTTCAAATATTGCGGATCTTCTCAAATCTCCTCGTAATGAAATTACAGAGAAATTAGCTGGCCTTTTGGATGGTAAAAAAGAATTGGAAAAAGAGCTGAGCTCTCTCAAAATTTCCAATATTGGTTTTACAAAAGAGAGGCTTGAGAAAGAAGCTATGAAAATATCAGAAAATGTACGTTTGGTATTTCAAAATATAGATAATGGGGATCCCAAATTAATGAGACAAGCTATAGAAGATGCAAGCAAATTAGCTGAGGATATTGTAGCAGTTTTCACCTCTAAAACTGGAGAGAAAATCTCTATTATAGTTGCCACAAGCAAACAAATCTCAGGCAAATATAGTGCTGTAGCTTTGACAAAAGCTTTGGCTAGTTCTATCGGTATTGCTGGTGGTGGCGGTAGTGACACTCTCGCTCAAGCTGGTGGAAGTGGGGATGTTGATTTGACAGAGTTACAGATGCTTGCTAAAAAATGGCTTGAGGAGAGCAGATAGATGCCACATCTTATTTTAGAATTTAGCGATAATATTATTGAACAAAGTGATATCCAAAGTTTAATGCAAACATGCAATGAAGCTTTAGTTATAACCTGAGCTTGATGTAAGAAAACTATCAAAGCTGATTGTTATAGGCTTTGACCACATTCGTCATCCTCGGGCCCCGACCAGATGATCCATTTATGCATTATGGATCCTAGTGTCAAGCACTAGGATGACGACTAAGGGGCCCAGGATGACGGTACAAAGGCGCACGAGGATGACGTTTGCAAGGAGTTTCATGCTATTTCTTACATCTCTACAGATCACTATTGAAATTAGCGAACTTCAAAACACCTATTTCAAATTTACTAGACAGTAATAATAAAAAAACGCCCTAAAAAATTTAGAGCGTTATTTCATTTCTTTTGTGAAGTACAGTATTAAGTACCGCTACCTGCTCCAGCTGTTGGACAGTTAGAGTTATTAGCATCACCACTTAACCAGCCTACTAATTTTGCAGATCCGAATACGATCGCAACACCAGCACCAGTCATAGCCGCTGTACCCCAATTCAATTTACCCATGAATAGGGAAATACCTACAGCAAAGATAGCCATTGTAGCAATTGAACGCGCTATACCACCATTGATATTCGCAACTAAAGTACATAATGTTCCACCAATAACGTCATTACTACTCCCGCCGCTAGCAGCAAAAGCACTTTCAGAAACAGCAATTAACATAGAAGCAGCACAAAGTACCATTAAAACGCGCCAGTAGAAATCTCTACTATTCACAACACTAAACATTAAGTTCATAATATCTCCTTAATTTATTCGTAATATCATTCTATCATTTAATATTCTAATACTGCAAGTATGAGATAGAAATAGATCTTACTAACAATGATAAAATACTTAAAATATGATTTATTAGTGTTTTTTTAGTCACAAATTATTAGATATTCTTCTTTGACGGTTTTAATCCCGTGCTTTGAAAAGGCCACTTCAATATTTTTCCCATCTGATCTAATAACTACACCTTTACCAAATATCTCGTGTCCCACTGAGAAACCAGGGAAAAAATTCTCCTTTATTTTAAATTTAGCTATAGTCTCTACTTTTTCTTCTCTAATTGGACTTTTATTATAATTCTTTTGAGAAGAAATTTTCTCTACTCCATCACCCATAATTTCTGCAATGAAGCGTGATGGTGTTGTATTGATATACTCATTATACATTCTACGGCTCTCTGCGTATAATATATATAGTTCTTTTTTAGCTCTAGTAATTCCCACATAAGCAAGCCTGCGCTCTTCCTCTAATCCTTTTGCCCCTTCGTCAGCTAGAGATTTTTGGTGAGGAAAAATACCCTCTTCTAAACCAGGTAAGAATACGAGATCAAACTCTAACCCTTTCGCAGCATGCACAGTCATGAGATTTACAGAATTATCTGTTTTTTCACTTAAATCCCCATCCATCACAAGACTTGTATGTTCTAGAAAATCCTCGATTCTATCAAAATCATTCATCGCTCTCATCATTTCTCTCAAATTCTCTAATCGCGTACGTGATTCTTCAGAGTTTTCATCTTTGAGCATTCCAATATAGCCAGATTCTTCCAATATAGTTTTTGTAGCTTCATAAAGACTATTTGTATTATATATATTTTTCCATTTTTCTAGGTTATTGGTAAATATTGACAAAGCAGAATGTACTTTTGGCTTAAACAGATTTCCATCAATCATTTTTCTTATAGAATCAAACATTGAGATTTGATTTTCTGAAGCATATGCTTTTATTGATGCAATTGTTGCTTCTCCTATAGAACGTTTTGGAGTGTTGATTATACGTTCTAGAGCTACATTATCATTGTGATTTAGAGAAGCCCTAATATAGCTAATAGCATCTCTGACCTCCATACGTTCATAGAACTTCATTCCGCCTATAATTTTATATGGAATTGATAATGATATTAAAGCCTCTTCAAATGGCCTAGTCTGAAAGCCAGCTCTTACCAATATTGCGATATTTTTTAGTGATACCAATTGATTGGATACTCTAGAATTAATTTCTGTTGTGACAAATCTTGCCTCTTCGCGATCATTCCAGCAATATACTATTTTGACAGGATTACCTTCATTGCCTTGAGACCATAAATCTTTACCATGCCTGTGCTTATTACATCTGATTAATCTACCAGCAACATTTAATATAGGGGTAGTGGATCTATAATTTTGTTCTAATTTTATTACTTTAGCGTTTTTAAAATCCTTTTCAAATCTTAGAATATTACCTATTTCTGCTCCCCTCCAGCTGTAGATAGATTGATCATCATCTCCAACACAGCATAAATTATCGTGTTTTGCAGATAGCATTCTAGTCCATATATACTGTACTGGATTGGTATCTTGGTACTCATCAACTAAAATATATTTATATTTATTTTGATAATGTTCTAATATTTCGGGATATTTTATGAAAATCTGGATATTGTATAAAGTGAGATCTCCAAAATCCACTAAGTTTGACTCTACCAATTTTGCTTGATAGATGGGGTATAAATTTTTGGCTATACCATGTGTTGGAGACTTTATATCCCCATATGATATTTTTTCTGGAGTGAGGCCTAAATCTTTCCAGCGCGCTATAATAGACGCTATCATTTTAGGTGGATGAACCTTCACATCTACATTCATTTCAATCAATATATCCTTTATTATTTTATATTGATCATCTGAGTTTATAATCGAGAAAGAAGAGGTTAGATTATATAATTCTGCGTGCTGCCTAAGGATTTTTGCAGCTGTTGCATGGAATGTTCCAAGCATAATTCCATCAGAATTAATAAGGTTTGAGACTCTCTCCTGCATTTCATTTGCAGCTTTGTTAGTAAAAGTAACAGAAAGAATTTGATCTGGTCTTGCCAGGTTAGATCTTATAATATGTGCAATTCTATATGTGAGAACTTTTGTTTTTCCAGTACCAGCTCCAGCTAGGACAAGCAGAGGCCCTTCGGTATTTTCTACCGCTTCTTGTTGTCTTGCGTTTAGTTCGTCTAGCATATGGTACACTGTATGATTTTTTATTTTAAGATAGCTACTCTGGTATGACCTCGGTAGGGTTTTCAGTTTTAGATTATCCACTAGGAGAACAATGGTTCGAGGAACGCAAGCGTATACTAAATACGTGCAGACCACAGATGCCACAGTTCGACAACGTGGAAATCAAAAATGGAAACCCTACAACAACATCCTCACAGGATGCTCTATATATTCTCTAAAAGCACTTAAGAATTTTGCTGCAACAGCTCCATCTACAACTCTGTGATCGCATGAAAGAGTGACGTCCATTATAGTTGCTATTGTAACTTTGTCATCTTCTATTATAGGGCGTTTAACGCCTTCTCCTACAGCAAGTATACAGCTTTGAGGTGGGTTGATTATAGCATTAAATCTTCTAATGCCATACATTCCAAGGTTAGAGATAGTAAATCCTCCACCTTGAAATTCTTCAGGCTTCAGCTTATTTTCTTTTGCCTTAACTGCAAGCTGCTTCATTTCGTTTGATAATTCTGGAAGCGATTTTTGGTCTGCGTTTCTTACTACTGGAGTAATAAGTCCGTCATCTATAGCCACAGCTACTGAGACATCAATATTATTATACATAATCACTCCACTATCATCCCAACTTGCATTTGCAGCTGGTACATCACGAAGAGCTAATCCAACAGCCTTTATTACCATATCATTTACTGATAATTTATAGCTAGGAGGAGTTCCAGATGCTAGATTAATATCTTGTCTAGCTTCAAGTAGCCTATCTAAATTACATTCTATATTTAAGTAAAAATGAGGTATTTCTTGCTTAGATTCTACAAGCCTTTTAGCAATTATTTTTCTTATATTATTATGTGGTTTTAAAATATATTCCTCTGGATTGCGCCCTACGGAAGACCCTCTGCGATGTGTGTTACCAGATTCTAATATATCAGCTTTTACTATTCTACCATGCGGCCCAGAGCCTGCTATATTACTTAAATTTACACCATTTTGTTCTGCTATTCTTTTAGCTAATGGTGAAGCGAATATTCTATCATGAGATTTGTGCTCTATAGCAGCAATTTTAGGCTGCTCTATTTTTTTATGTTCTTCTGCTGTTTTAGAGCTAGATGTTGATATGTTAGGGCCACTTGATGCTATAAAATCATCTAATTTTTTTGGATCTTCACCTTCCTCCAACAATACTGCTATTAAGCTATTTACAGGTACATTTTCAGTACCTCCAAGAATAATAATTTTTGCAAGTATTCCTTCATCTACAGCTTCTACTTCCATAGTCGCTTTATCTGTTTCAATCTCGGCAATAACATCTCCAGCTTTGATTTTATCACCTTCTTTTTTTGACCATTTGGCTAGATTACCAGCAGTCATAGTTGGAGATAGAGCTGGCATTAGAATTTTTATTGGCATTGTGTTCTCTTGTATTAAATTGCATCAATGATTTTATTATTTGCATAGCTGGCACTCATTGAATATTACTGTATTTTTTTTAAAGCGCAACTTTGTTTTACTTATAACAAACTTTGCGTACAGCATTTACTATATCTTCCACCGATGGGAGTGCGGCCTTTTCTAGGTTGGCAGCATATGGTAGAGGGACATCTTTTGCGCATACAGTTTCAATTGGAGCGTCTAGATAATCAAACGAATCCTGCATTACAATC
>CAZIGS010000015.1:0-12963 GCA_964538645.1 uncultured Rickettsiaceae bacterium | reverse complement strand
AATGTTTTGTTTGGGAGCCTTCTAATCCTGATGGTGTTACACATTGCTATAATCCTATAGATTGGGTTAGTAGTAAGCCTGGGCAAATGGTAGATGACGTGCAGAAAATTTCAAGCTTGATTATGCCAAAGCAAGAATTCTGGGAAAACGAAGCTCGAAGTCTATTCTTAGGGGTTATGCTATATCTTCTTGCTGATCCTGCAAAGCCTAAATCTTTTGGTCAAGCTGTTAGAGAGTTACGTAGTGATGATGTGGTATATAATTTTGCTGTAGCATTGGATACTTTAGGTGGAGTAATGCATCCTGTAGGCTATATGAATCTTGCGGCTTTCTTACAGAAGGCTGATCAAGAACGTTCTGGTGTAGTATCCACGCTTAACTCGGGGTTAGAATTATGGGCGAATCCATTGATTGACGCTGCAACTGCATCTTCAGATTTTAACGTTCTAGAGTTTAAGAAAAAGAAAACCACAGTTTTTGTAGGCTTGACACCTGACAATATATCTAGGTTGCAGAAATTAATGCAGGTATTTTATCAGCAATCTACAGAATTTTTAAGCAGAAAAATGCCTAATATTAAAGAAGAACCATATGGTGTAATGTTTCTACTAGATGAGTTCCCAACTCTTGGAAAAATGGAGCAATTTAAATCCGGTATAGCGTATTTTAGGGGGTATAGAGTAAGATTGTTCCTTATTATTCAAGATACTCAACAGCTTAAAGGTACATATGAAGAGGCTGGGATGAACTCGTTTCTTTCAAACTCTACATTCCGTATTACATTTGCTGCTAACAATTATGAAACAGCAAATCTAATATCACAATTATGTGGTAATAAAACAGTAGAGCAAACTTCTCGTAGTAAGCCACAGTTTTTTGATATGAATCCTGCAACGAGGACTATGAATGTTTCAGAAGTATCACGTGCGTTACTATTGCCTCAAGAAGTAATAGGTCTCCCTCGTGATGAGCAAATAATATTGATAGAGTCACAGCCTCCTATTAGATCGAAAAAAATATTTTATTATCAAGACAAATTCTTTACTGCAAGATTGTTACCTCCTACTTTTGTTCCTACTCAAAAACCTTTTGATGTACGTGAATATAATAAGCCAGCAGATGAATCTACTGATAGTGCTGCGCCAGCAGAAGTTGTGCATGAAACGGAAAGTGATATATCATCTACAGATACTACAGTGGATAATGTTGAACAAGTGCAACAAGATGCTATAACTTCTGAATCAACAGAAGTAGTTGCTGAAGATGATGGTATTGTAGAAGCTAATGACCTAAGCGATAGTCATGAATCCCTTGATGATGATGTTTATGATCCAGACTCAGAATCTATAGAAGATGAATCATCCCCAGGTGATAATGAGTTAGGTAGCAAGGTTGTTTCAGAAGAGAGTAGTCAAACATTAGCTGCTCCTATGATTGAGGAAGAGCGGGTGGCTGAGGAAAATACTACAGGAGATGAATCAGATAGTACAGCGGTTCCGCCAGAAAATTCTGAGTTGGCTCCTGCTGTAATGGTTGAAGGAGAGTCAGAAGATCAAGAAAATAAAGAGGAAGAAGGATCTGATACAAAGCCTAAGAAAAAAAGAAAACCTAAAAAAACTTCATAATATTGTTTTCCAGGAATGTTGTTGAGTTTCCATCCAACAATAGTCATTGCTTACTAGTATATAGATATTGACGACATATTTGGCTTCCAACGCAGTCATCACGAGGGGCATCGAAGATGCGACGCGGTGATCTATAAACTGCCTTCAAAAGCTATATATATGGATTACCAAGTCGACCAGGAGGTCTCCTCGCAATGAGAAGATCTATATATGGTGAACAATGCCCAATAATATATAATTCTAATCTAGTAATATCTCTCATCATTTGTTACAATATCATAAACAGATGATTTTTATGAGACATGCAATAATTGATATAGGTTCTAATGCTATTCGTGCAGTAGTGTATGAAAAAAATAGTCTTAGCGCCTCAGAAGTATATAACGAGAAATTTAGAAGTGATCTTTTAGGGTTGCTTGATTTATCTGATTTGGATGTAAAACATGGTGTATATCTTGTAATACAGCATTTTGTCCATATTTTTAAGCAACTTAAAGTAGGAACTGTAAAATGTGTAGCAACAGCAGTTCTGCGGAATCATATTAATTCACCAGCTTTTGTAGATCTTATAAAACGCAAATATAATATTGAAATAGAAGTTATATCTGGCGAGAAAGAGGCATATCTTAGTGCCGCTGGACTTATAATGGGTATTAACAAAGCAGAAGGTCTTGCTGCTGATTTGGGTGGTGGAAGTCTTGAGCTTGCAGAGATAAGCAATAAAGAAGTAGGTCGTAGAAAATCTCTTGCTTTAGGTACTAATATTATAGATTTAGAGATTAGTGAAACGGAGGTGAAAAATATTATTTCAAGCTCATTTGAGTATAATAAATATCCAAGCCTATATCTGATTGGTGGAGCTTTTCGTATGCTTGGTCGTGCCTATATGGATTATACGCGATATCCTCTTAAAAATCTCCATAATTTGCAAATACCAAGTGATGAGTTTTTGACCTTTTTGGCTAAATCAGAAGAGGATTATAAAGAACGAGCTTTTAACTATAAGCGTAATACTGATAGAAAAGCTCTTACAATTGTAAAAAGTCTAATAGAATTATTTAGTATTCAAGATCTTATAGTATCAAATTATGGTCTTAAAGAAGGGGTTAGATTTGTTAATTTGCCTGAATCTGAAAGACATAAGGATATAGTGCGTACTAGATGTGAATATTTATCTGATATAGAGTCTAAAGATTGTCATTTGGATAAGTATTATTCAATGATGGAACCTCTGCTTATATCTCCTGATGCTGTACTGCGTGAAGTTGTAGAGCTTACTATTATGCTTGCATGTATTAATATTAATATAGATAAATCCATGAGGGCGCATTTCATGGCTGATTTTGCGTTATCATCAGATATACCATTTACTCATAAGCAACGCGTTATGATGGCTGTAGCATTATCATATATTTTTGGTATAAAACCTGATTTATATATAGAAAAACTAGCAAAACGTATGCTTACTATAGATGAGTATCATAATAGCCAAATTATAGGATGTATAATTCGTGTTGCATATGAAGTTGATGGGCCAATGCTCAATAAACCATCTTTCCAATTGATTTTGAAGGATCGCTACATAGAAATAGAGGCAACAGATATTCTACCTCGACCAGTATTTGATAAAATCTGCGATAGACTACGCGATATTGCAATTGCTAGACGTGTGAGATAGTAGTATAGGTACTTATGTATTACAGATTCAGGTAAATACGGACTGTCTAATATAACATACTAAAATAAAGGAATTGTTTGATTTGAAAATTAAACCGTTTAGATTAGATTTCTCAGTTTTCGGATTGAATGACTCTGGTATTGGAGAAACAGATGAGTCTGAAGAAGAATTGAGTACATTAGGAGATAGTCCTTTTCTAATGGATACACACGGGTAGACTTGTAATGTTACTGGTGCTATACTGTCCATAGTTAAATCTGAGGGGGATTGTACTATGGGCAAAATACGCCATCTTTCTGAAACGACCATTAATAGAATTGCTGCTGGAGAAGTTATAGAAAGACCTTCCTCTGTTATAAAAGAACTAGTAGAAAATTCATTAGATGCTGGTAGCGATAAAATAGAAATAATATTAGAACAGTCAGGAAAAAATCTAATTGAGATTCAAGATAACGGCTGTGGTATAGAAAGGGATGATTTGTTACTAGCTATCCAAAGACATACTACTTCAAAGCTCAATGAAGATGATATAATGAATATTAGTAGTTTTGGATTTCGAGGTGAAGCTCTGCCGTCAATAGGTTCTGTTTCTCGAATGGAAATAATCAGTCGTACAAAATCCTCTGATTCTGCTTATGGTATATATATAGAAGGTGGAAATATAGGTGAAGTAAAACATGCATTGTTGAATCATGGTACTAGAGTATCAATAAGGGACTTGTTTTTTGCCACTCCTGCAAGGTTGAAATTTCTTCGTAGTGATAGGACAGAACTCGCTACATCCATAGATATAGTAAGAAAAATATCTATGGCCCATCCTTCATGTGAGTTTACACTTGTTCATAACGGTAAAACATTGTTAAAACTAGCTCCTACGGATGATTTAAAGCAGCGCATTACTGATATTATAGGGGAAGATTTTGTAAGGAATTCTACTAATTTATCAGCTCAAAGAGAAGATATAGAAATTATCGGATTCACTAGCATTCCTACATATAATAGGGCGACCTCAGAAGATCAATTTTTGTTTATTAATAATCGTCCTGTAAAAGATAAATTGCTAAGCAGCGCGCTAAGGGTTGCTTACCAAGATGTATTATCTCGTGATAGATTTCCTGTGTCTGTAATATTTATCAATACAAATCCATATTTCGTAGATGTTAATGTGCATCCTGCAAAAACTGAAGTAAGGTTTCGTGATTCAAATCTTATGCGTGGTATGTTAATTTCATCCATAAAAGATGCGCTTTATAGAGATGGTGGTAATGTGTCAGATACTATAAGCACTAGTACATTAAATGCTTTTACAACTTCTCCATCGTTTGATGATAACTCATATAAAGAAACAAATCAGAATTTTCATAGGGTTGCCATGGCACCATATAGGGCAAGTTCTACCTCGTCATATTCCAATTTTTTTTCTGAAAACTTATTTACTTCCAAACCAGAAATGAGGTCTATGCAAGAAGAAAGGGTCCCTATTGCGGAATCTCCTTCTTTGTTTCCGCTTGGTGCAGCTGTAGCGCAGTTACATGAAACTTATATTATTTCACAAACTCCAGATTCAATTATAATTACAGACCAACATGCCGCTCATGAACGTTTGACTTATGAAAAGCTAAAGGCTGATATTGCAAAAGGTCCTGTTTCTACGCAGAGACTTCTGATACCCGAGATAATAGAGCTTGCAGATGAAAAACGAGCTAGTTTGTTGTTGGATAAATCTGAGGAATTAGCTAAATGCGGACTTACATTCGAAATTTTTGGTGCCAAATCAGTTATAGTCACTGAAATTCCACAAATAATTGGTAATCCAAATATTGTCCAATTAATTAATGATATAACAGATAACTTGCTAGAAATTGGAGAAGATGCATCTCTATCCTCTATAATTGAACATGTTTTGGAGACTTATTCTTGCCATCACTCTATAAGAGCAGGGAGAAAATTATCTATAATAGAAATGAATCATCTGCTGCGTGAAATGGAGTCCACCGCTTTTTCTGGGCAATGTAATCATGGTAGGCCGACATATATTACCTTGAAGTTAAAGGATGTTGAAAGGCTTTTTGGGAGAGGATGAGAGTAAAATGGTTCGCGAGGATGCCTGAGTGTTGTTATGAGAATAGCAAAAGCAATTAGTGATGCAGGGATCTGCTCTAGAAGGGCTGCAGAAAAGCTTATTTTAGAAGGTCATGTTTCTATAAATGGTCAGCTAATTAATTCTCCCGCTTTGAATATATCTGATACAGATATTATTACAGTTAAAGGCAAGAGACTTCCAGAAAAAGAAGGTCTTAGAGTGTGGCTGTATTATAAACCTGTTGGCCAAGTTACAACTCATAGCGATCCAGAAAATAGACCAACAGTATTTCAAAATCTTCCTAAAAACATGCCGAGAGTAATATCTATTGGCAGGCTTGATATTAATAGCGAAGGGCTTTTGCTTCTCACGAATTCAGGAGAGTTTGCGCGTAAAATGGAGCTGCCTTCTAGTAAGATTGAGAGAGTATATAAAGTCCGCTGTTTTGGTAAAGTTGATATAAAATCTATAAAGGAAGTGGAGAATGGTATCACAATTGATGGAGAATTTTTCCAGCCTAAAAAAATTGAGCTATTAGAACAAGGAATGAATAGCTGGATTCGCGTTACATTAACAGAAGGGAAAAATAGGGAAATCCGCAAAATCTTTGCTCATTTTGGGCTTAAAATAAGTAAGCTTATACGTGTCGTTTATGGAGAATATAAATTGGGGAAGATGGAGCCTGGAGATGTGCTGGAGGTTGATGGTCGGCAGTTGAAAGTAAAAAACTCCTAGATATTTCCTCTTTATTTCTATATATTTTATAGGAATTTTAAAAGGGAAAAATCACATGGAATCATCTATTACAAAAGAACATCTAGTTCAAATAATCAATAAATTAGAAAGATTAGAGGCTGATAAAGCTGCTGTTGGAGAAGATATCAAGGAAGTTTGTTTAGAAGCAAAAAGTAACGGATTCGATGTTATGACCATTAAGAAAATTTTGCGGATTAGAAAGATGGACAAGAACACAAGACAAGAGCAAGAAGAGCTTTTAGATCTATATATGAGCACTTTGGGGATGTAAAAAACTGTAAATAAATGAGTCCTACTTCGTCGTAGTTCAAGATTTGCGGGCGCACCTATTAAGTATACGCTTGCGCTCCTCAACTATCCTACTCCTAGTATTACTTTATTTATTTACAGTTTTGTGAGTATAATCGAAACATATATACTAAAACTTATATAAAAATGAAAATAATATCAGGCTTTTTAAGGGGGGTAGTAGTCCCCACTGTTAAGAATGCGAGATATCGCCCTACTACTGGCAAATTTAAGGAGGCATTATTTAGCATACTTACGTCAGGTGAATTTGCAGCTAATGGTGGGTTGCGAGATAAAGAAATATTGGACTTGTTTTCAGGTAGTTGCAGTATAGGCCTGGAAGCTTTGTCACGAGGTAGCACTCATGTTACTTTTGTGGATATTGATCGTAATAATCTTGATATAGCCAAAAATTTTACTAAGAAGCATAATTTAGAAACATCAGTTACTTTTTTAAATACTGATGTTACTCATTTAAGAAACTTGAAGAAAAAATACGATATAGTTTTTATAGACCCGCCATATGAGCAGGGATTAGCTAGTAAAGCTTTGAATGTGATACACACACAAGCTTGCCTACATTCAGATAGTTTTATTATTGTAGAAATAGCTGCAAAGGAAAAATTAGAACTTCAAAAATGTTATGAAATATATTTAGAAAGAAAATATGGGGCAAGTAAAATGATTATTCTAAAATATTTAGGAGAACAAAAGTGAAATCTTTGTCCAATATAGCTAAAGGATCATTATTTTGCATTTTCTCAGGTTTGTTATATAGCCCTATAGGATATTTTGGAATGTCTGTAATAGATGCAAATATTTCTATATCAAATATGTTATTTTGGAGGTATTTCATATCTAGTATTTTCACTTTTATAGTAATGCTTCCTCAAATTAGGATTATTCAAATTGATTATAAATCACTTATGTATCCATTTTTTATAGGGATGATTTTCTATGGTAGTTTTTCATATGTGTATTTCCTATCGAGTGAATATATAGGCAGCGGTCTTGCTATGGTGATATTCTTTATTTATCCTGCTATTGTTATAATAATTAATAATATTTTTCATAAATTTAGGATTGGGATAATATATTATTTCTCTATTAGTATAATAATTTTAGGTCTTATTTTCTTAATTGATATGGAGGATGTAAAATTTGATTTATATGGTATTTTTCTGTCACTTATTTCTGCTGTTGGATATGCTGCATATATAGTTTTGAGTAAGAAGCAAATGCAAAATATAACACCTTTATTATCAACTTTGATGGTATCTTTAGGATCAGCAATTTCCTGTTTATTTGTAGCATTATTTGAGGGTAGTTTTATGGTGCCAGATTCAGAAGAAATTTGGAAAAATATGTTAGGTCTCGCCATTATTTGCACCTCCATCCCAATTTTATTTCTACTTGAAGGTATGAAATATGTTAAATCGGAGCGTGCATCAATCCTATCTGTATTAGAACCTGTAGGGGTTTTTATAATAGGAGTGACAGTTTTGAAAGAGCATGTTACTATTATGCAAACTATAGGAGTTATTATAATTCTTGCAGGAGCGATGTTAGTGCAACTCGATAAAACTGGAAATGAAAACACAACTACCTAATACAACAACGAGCTTAATATCCTATTTTCTAGGGCAGCAGAAAGGCAAGCTTCTGGCATTATGTTCTATATGTATATTAACAGGCCTTATTCCTTCTATTGATAGTATACTATTTAAAGGTATCATTGATGTTGTAGAATCTACAAAAGATGTTGAAAATATACTTAATATACTATGGCCGTGGATTATATATTATGCAATCTGGTGGGAGGTGATCAATATACATTGGAGAGCATATGACTATTTTTATCTTGCCCTCATTCCTCAGCTGAAATCAACAGTTATAGATAATTTCTATAATTATATTCAATATCATAGTAGTGAGTTTTTTGGAGACCGTATGGTAGGCTATATAACCAACCGTGTTACTGAGGCTTCAAGATCTTTAGAAATGGTAGTTTATTTGGTTGTTTCAAAAATATTGATGCAAATCTCTAGCATAGTAGCAGCTTTGGTAACAATGTATTTTGTACATATAGAACTTGCTACCATATTATTAATATGGATTTCTATATTTTGTACGATAAGTGTATTCTATTCCAAAAGGGCGACTGAATATTCAGCAGTAGTTGCGAGAAATAAAGCAACAGTGACAGGTAAAATAGTAGATGCAATATCGAATATTGGGGCTGTTAGAATGTTCTCTTCTTACAGATATGAGAGGAGCTTCTTAGGTAATCAACTGAATTTAACAGTAGCTAGTGAAAAAAAGCTGAACTGGTATATGTTAAAACTAAGATACGTGCTTGGATTATCGTGTACTATGTTGATATTTTTTATAGTGTATCAATTAGGTGTTTTGCGTTCTAGAGATTTAATCACAATAGGTGACTTTGTTCTTGTTATTACATTATGTATTATTATAGCAGAGAATATCTGGGATCTTACTGAGGAAATAGGAGATTTGTTTGAGGAGATAGGAATATTTTCACAAAGCATATCTCTGATACAGCCATATTTGATTCAAGATAAAAAAGACGCTGAAGTTTTGAAAGTTACAAATGGAACGATTCAATTCAAAAAAGTGAATTTCAAATATAAAAGAGATGATAATCTTTTCACGGATAAAACTTTGACAATTCCTGGTGGGCAAAAAATAGGATTGGTGGGATTTTCTGGTTCTGGTAAATCCACTTTTGTAAGTTTAATATCTAGATTATATGATGTGACATCTGGTAGTATTTTAATTGATGAGCAGAATATACAAGATGTAACTTTAGAATCTCTAAGAAATCAAATTAGTCTTATTCCTCAAGAGCCAATATTATTTCATCGTACGGTAATGGAAAATATTAGATATGGTGTTGATGTGACTGATAAAGAAGTTATAGAAGCTGCCAAAAAAGCCCATATTCATGATGAAATTATGAAACTACCTGAAAAATATAACACAATGTGTGGAGAGCGCGGTAATAATCTTTCAGGTGGTCAAAGACAGCGTGTTATTATAGCTAGAAGCATACTTAAAAATTCATCAATTTTAATTTTGGATGAGGCTACCAGCTCTTTAGATAATATAACAGAACAGCTTATACAAGATTCATTGAATTATCTTATGAAGGGCCGTACGGTACTTGTGATTGCTCATAGGCTCTCTACATTGCTTGATATGGATAGAATATTAGTATTTGATAATGGAAAAATAGTTGAGGACGGAACTCATGAGGATCTACTTAAAATGAAGGGTCTTTATTACAAATTATGGAGTTCACAAAGTAAGGGATTTTTGTTGGATAGTTAGGGAGAGTATATGAACAACATTATTTACGGAATTGATATTACGCCTCTTTTAAAGGCTAGAGTAATATTTGAGAGATTTAGAAAGAATCTAAATACTGAACAAGAGAAGGCTGGTGCTGTTCAATCATTTGAAATGGTATATGAGTTATCATGGAAAACAATGAAAAGAATTCTTGATAAGAAAGGTGTAGAAGTACGCTCTCCTAGAGATTGTGTAAGAGAAGCAGCTTCAAATGGCTTAATTTCTGATTCCAAATTATGGTTTGATTTTATTGAAAAAAGAAATCTAACTACCCATACTTATGAAGAAAAAGTAGTTGATGATGTAATAGGTGTTTTTGAGAGTTTTTCGGCATCTCTTACAGAACTAATAGATAATATACAAAATGAAAAATAAATATCCTATAAAAATGGAAGAAGAAGATATAGAGATATTTAAAAATATTATTTCTTCTTTGCCATATACAATTTATGCGTATGGCTCGCGTGTTAAAAATCATAGTAAAAAATTTTCAGATATAGATCTTCTTATTATTGAAGATATTACAGATGTAGAATTAGGTGATATTAAAGAAATTTTTGATGAGTCCAATCTTCCAATGAAAGTAGATATAAAAAGACGAAAAGATATGAGTTCAGATTTTTTTAGCTTAATAAAAGATGATTTGGTACTTATAAAGAAATGAAGACTTTTATATTGAAATCATATGAAATAACATTTATGCTGTTCCATGGTCAGTGGTAGGCAAGAGTTTCATGAATTCGGTCAGGTTCGAAAGAAAGCAGCCGTAGTGGATATACTCTTGGGTTGCTGCTGACTTCTACCAATTCTATACCCACACTCTACAGCGTCACGAAATCGTGTCCTGCGGTGCGCCCTATTAAGTATAGGCTTGCGCTCCTCGGCACTCGTGTTCCTTGTATAGTATGGATCTATAATTGGCATATCATTATATAAACACAAGTTTTTATGACCCAAACGCAATATTTACCTTTAGCATTAAAATATAGGCCTAGGAAATTTTTAGATTTAATGGGACAGGAGATATTAGTACAGACACTGAGTTCTGCAATAATGAATAACAGAATTGCCCCGGCTTATTTGCTAACTGGTATTAGAGGAGTTGGAAAAACAACTTCTGCAAGATTAATTGCATCTATTGTGAATTGTGAAAATCCAGTCATAAATGAAGATAATATAGAAGCATGTACAATATGCACTAACTGTAGATCTGTATTGCAGGGCAATCACCCAGATATTATCGAAATAGATGCCGCAAGTCGTACTAGCGTAGATGATGTACGCTCAATAATAGAAAGTTCAGAATATAGGCCACTTTTAGGCAAATACAAAATCTTCATCATAGATGAAGTACATATGATATCTAAAAACGCTTTTAATGCGCTTCTTAAAACCTTAGAAGAGCCACCAGCCAAAGTAATATTTATTTTTGCTACAACTGAAGCCAATAAGATTCCTATTACTATTCTGTCTCGTTGTCAGCGTTTTGATCTTAGAAGGCTTCATACTAATGAAATAACTAAGCTGCTCTCTAATATAGCAAAAAAGGAAAATATAGAGTTTGATGATAAGGCTATAGGCTTAATAGCTTTAAAAGCCGATGGTTCTGCTAGAGATGGTATTTCTATGTTAGATCAAGCTTCTTTAATTAGCGCCAGCAATAATGAGAAAATAATTACATTAGATCTAGTTAGGTCAATGTTGGCTATTACTAGCTTGGATATAGTTATTGAACTACTCGATCATATATTAAAGCAGGATGTGAAGATGGTTTTGGACATATTGGCCAAAATTAATATGCAAGGTAGTGATATAGTATATTTGCTAGAAAATATGTTAGATCTTATTGGTCATATCTCAAAATTATCAGTTATGCCAGAATATGAAGATGTGGAATATGATGCCCATCAAAATATTTTACAGTCTATAGCTGCAAAAAATAATTTGGAAATTCTAACTATTTTATGGCAAATTTTTAGTAAAGGTATTTTAGAGCTTAAGTCATCTCATAATCAGTTTTTATCTCTAGAGATGCTGGCTCTGAAAGCAATATATGCATCAACTCTTCCATCACCGAGGGCTGCAATAGAAGCATTAGAAGCTACAGGTTTTCAAAATAAAGGTTTTCCCAGGCAATGATAGCTCACCTAGATTAGTACCAAACAAAGAATCGTCTAGCATCACAATTTACGAGCTATTAGATCATCTTATTAATTCTAGTGAGATGGATTTATATTATTATTTACTGAATGAAGTATCTGTTTTGGAATGTAATACTACAAATCTTGATATAACATTAAATGGCAGCAATAAATCTTACAATATTCGTATTGAAAAAATATTAGCTAAATTGACAGGTTCACCAGTTAAAGTAAGATTAGTTGATGCAGCGAATGATGTTTCTTTGAAAAGCTCTATGATAGCGAGTTTCAAAAATTCTCAGTCCTGGAAAATGTTAGAAGATAATTTTCCAGGCGCAAAAATTTTAGACATGGTTCACAAGGATGGTAGTAGAAGTTAAGTTGCTGTTTCTATGTTGTCCCTCCTTCTCCGCTTAAGAATATGGCTGGATCTAATTCAGTGTAATCTAAGTTACTTACAAATTGACTGTAATATTCCTGTGGGTCAGCAATATAAGATTTATCTGCTGAAGTATCTGATGACTCTTTTTTAGCTTCACTAGAAGTCTCTATAATTCTAAGTTCACCATTTGCTTTATGTAAATGTGCTACATCTGCATGTGTTCCTATTTTATTAAATAATGCTAGTAAATTATTCCCAACCTTATAAAGAGTGTCTGTAAATAACCTTTGATTACCATTATGACCCATTATTTTTAGCTCAATAATATTATCATAGATCTTTACACCACTTTGGTTATGGTTTCTTGCTATTCTTACATGCTCTAAAGCAGTAGAAAATTCCTCTTTCAGAGTTGGATCTAATTGATTTAGTAAATGTTTTTCAATGCCAGTATAATAATGCGATATTGACTCTAGTTTATAAACCCCAGAATTACAGTTTTTTGAGTGTGAGTATTTGTCATGGCCAATTGTCCATTCTACTTTTCCGTACAACAAGACGTCTGAATTGGTGAATTTTTGATCATATTTTTTATATCTAAAATAAGATTCTGCTAATTGCGCAGGTAGTAAATTTTT
>CAZIGS010000014.1:7057-13388 GCA_964538645.1 uncultured Rickettsiaceae bacterium | reverse complement strand
TACCTCCCCCTAGATCATATACTACTATTGTTTTTGAACCATGTTTCTCAAACCCATAAGAAAGAGCAGCAGATGTCGGTTCGTTGATAATACGCAGCACCTCTAAACCTGCAATTTTGCCAGCATCTTTAGTTGCTTGTCTTTGAGCATCATTGAAATAAGCAGGAACAGTAATAACTGCTTGCGTTACCTTTTCACCAAGATAATTTTCTGCAGTCTCCTTCATTTTCAAAAGTATTTTAGCACTAATTTCACTTGGAGAATATTTCTTACCAGAAACCTCTACCCATGCATCACCGTGAGACTCAACAATAGTATATGGCACTATTTCTTGATCTTTCGCTACCATAGGGTCTTTAAAATTACGTCCGATAAGACGCTTAATCCCGAATAAAGTATTTCTTGGATTAGTGACAGCTTGTCTTTTTGCTGGCTGTCCAACTAAAATTTGACCATCCTCTGTAAAAGCTACAATCGATGGCGTAGTATTTTCACCTTCTGCGTTTGGTATTACTTTTGGGTTCTTCCCCTCCATTACCGCTACACATGAATTTGTTGTTCCAAGATCTATTCCTATTACTTTAGACATTTTTTCCTCTCAAATAATCTTTTATTTATCCATGTAACTTGATATAGTGACACTCAAGATATTTTACAAGGTCATTATATGAAGATTTCTACATTTTTTCTAAAAATTACATTTTTACTTTGCATTTTTACCCTTAATAGCAGTAGTTTTGCTGGAGAAATCACACCTCAAATTTTGGAAAAAATACGCAAAGGGGTTGTGACCATAAACTCAAGAATCTCATATTCTGCATATAAACACACTGGCAATATAACTGGAACTGGATTTATAGCATCTAAAAAAGATGGATTTATTGTTACTAATTCACATATGGTGACACCAGCTAGTATTGGGCTGTATTTTATCACATTTTTCAATGGACAAGAAACAGAAGCCAAGCTTTTATATTATGATTCATGGCAAGACTATGCCATCTTAAAACTAGACCCAAAAAACATACCTCTTGATGCAACTGATATTCCATTTTCTAAAGAGCAGCCCAAATTAGGTCAGGATGTATTCATAGTAGGCAATAATGAGGCGCAAGATTTTTCCTTCCATTCAGGATATTTATCTAATTTATATGATGTAAATGGAGAAATGCCACAACATACATATATTGTAAATTTAAACGTTGTTGGTGGATCTAGTGGTTCACCTCTCGTCAACACCAAAGGAGAAGCAATAGGTTTACATTATGGTGGCAGCAAAACTTTTGGCATGTCACTAAAAGGTGAGTATATAACACACGCTCTGGAGTATATAAAGAATAATAAAGTTCCTATAAGAAAACATATAGGAGTAATTTCTGATATTTATTCTCTCGACAAAGCAGTAAACCATAGGAATTTCCCAAAATCCATGATGGAACAATATATCAAAAATCAGCCTGAATATCGTAACAAAATCTTAGCAGTTAAATACGTGTTGAGTAATTCACCATCAGATGGAGTATTATTACCTGGTGATATTTTATGGCAAGTAAATGGGAAGGATATAGGTTCCAATTTATTTTTACTTGATGATACAATGAATAATAGCCAAGATAATAAAATATCTCTCACTATTTATAGAAATGGGGAGAAAAAGGAAGTAGATATAAAACTTTATAATATAGAAAACTACAAGGTAAAAACCTTGCTGGATTTTGCAGGCGGCCTTATTTTTGAAGCAGATGATTTTACAAGCTCAAAATTTGGCATTCCACTTGGTAGCTTATCAATGGTAAATGTTAAAAAAGGAAGTGGATTTAGCGCAATACCAACATTTGTGAATTATCATAACGAAGTATCATTCAGGCTTGTTATAGATAAATTAGATAAACATCCTGTAACTGACCTAAAGTCATTGGTAGAAATATTGCCAGATGTAATATCTAAGAAATTTATTACTATAGATTTCAAGAATCACCAACCTTACATAGAGTCATTTAATGGACTGCTTCAATCAGGTCATAATTTCATGACTACAGATATTACCTTAGATGCTCTTGATGTAAAACCTAGAATTATGAGATTCGATGATAAAACAGGGGATTGGGGGGTAGAGGAAGTTAAATGAACACATAAAATTACTTAAAGCAAATCTGTGTGTCATCCATATCTACGGTGTCATCACAGTAAACACTGGGATCCAGTATTATAACTTATATACAAGACCATCTTCAAAAATGTTGCTCGAATCCTGAGCAGCAGTACCTTCAGAGCGTTGAGTCTGATAGAGTTGTAACGGTCCAGGCGCTCTTGTGATTCCTTCTGTAAGTAACTTGGTATAATGAATTATAACGGGTCTATTCTTGATCAGAATTTACTGGACCAGTAGTAATCAAAGGAACAAGATCTGATTGTGCAGCATATTCTGTGTTATGAGCGCTTTCTTCTGGCATAAAGCCCATCTCTTTAGCTACTACTAATAGGTCTGCTCCTTTATCAAGTTTTGCGATACCTTCATAAGAAAATAACTTGTTGATTGCATCAGCACTGAATTTCGATAATTTTTCAAATGAAATTTTGTAATCTGTACGGAGTTTCTTCCAAAAATTTGCACTCCTTATAGCCTTAATCTTATTAGCCTCTAGTTTTCCTAATTCCTCAACAGTAACCCAGTGGTCATCAAATAAACCAGTACTACCAAGTGCCAAAAACTCAATTTTCTCAACATCAAATTTTGCTAATTTCTCAACTGTCGTATGACCTCCCTCATACAACCTGACTCCACTTTTAAGTGCATATATTTTTCGTTCAGAAAATTTCATTAGTTCTTCAACTGTAGTGAATTTGCTCTTATATATTGTATCATCCTCTGTCAAAGCAGACATTTTTTCTCGAGGTATTTCTACTAGAGTTTTTAAGCTGCAGTACTTACCTTCAAAAAAATCTTGCCTAATCTGCAGAATAGTTTTTAAAACCTCCAAATTCTCTATCTGTGCAATCTCTGCAAAACTCGCATATCCAGTTTTATAGATATTCTCTGCTCTATAATCAGTTAGAATTTTGATCTTCTCACAAGAAAATTTTGATAATTCTTCAATATTAGTATAACCTGCTTTATATAAATCTCTTGCAGAGGATGAAATAAGAATTGACATGAGGTCTACATCTGCAGAATATGTGAGCAGATCAGGTATTTTATAACCATCTCTAATGGCTTCAACTGCTTCATATATTGTTAAAGCCAATATAACTTTTGCAGATTCAATTTGAGCCAAATCTTCAAAATCTATATATTTTCCATCATATAATTTGAACGCATTATCTGAGCTTAGCGCTTCTATCTTAAGAGTATCAAATGATCCTAATCTTTCAAGAGTAGTATATTTTCCATCATATAATTTGAACGCATTATCTGAGGTTAGGAAAAGAATTTTATCTGAACATTGACCATAAGGGGCTAGAGTTTGAATGGTAAAGCCTCTACTATAAGCTTTTAGAGATTCTTCCAATGATAAAGCTTTAATCGTATCTTCATCTTTATATGCTAGAATGTCTGCTATCTGCGATGCTGTAAAACTACTAGTATCAACCTTGGTATAAGGTTTTAGTTTTGCTCTTATACTAGATATATTGTTTGAAACCCATGCTTCATACTGCTTTTCAGAATCTTCACACTGCTCGCCTTCTATCATTTTTTCTCTTACGAAACTTACCATAGACATATTAGTCTTATGACTATCTTCGGTCTCTGCTTCTGCAGATGCTTCTGTTTGCTCTTCTTCCTGAACACCAAGTCTAAGGTTATTAGCTGCTAATACCTCATTTGTCTGTCCGTATCCACTGCCTCCGATCATTACTCTTTCTATGGTTGGATCTGCCTGTGATACTGCTTCACCAAACTGTCTTAGAGTTTCACGTAGATTAAGAGAGCTTCTAAATGAGGTAAGGACCTCTAGCGAATCTAGTACTAAAGCTCCTGTTAAACTTCGCCAAGCATAAGATGTACCTATTATTGTATGACCATTTTTTTCTAAATTAGCCCAATCTATTTCTTTAGGGTTGAAATTTTTTGCGGTTTTGAGAAACCCATAAAACCCATTATTTGCCAACTGTACACCGTCTTTTACTTGCTGGCTAGTTACTCCATCTATAGATTGACAGCAATTTGTAATATGACCAAGTACTAAGGCTCTTGGATCATTGTGAGGTATCTTAACCAGGTAATAACCTTTTCCTATATTTATCGATACTTCAGGTATATTATCTGCAGTTTTCTCTGTTTTTACTGCTAGAAAATCTAGTGCTGCATTAAATGTGGATTGACCTATTTTAAGTGTTCGATATAATTCTGCCAGATAGGGATTTTCTTTTTTTCTTCCATATTCTGCTCTGCTAAATACATCATCAAAATATTCTCTAGTTGTAGGAACTGCACCTACGGCATCCACTCTCATTCCACTATCTATATCGCGTTTCACTGTTGATTCTATTATTTCTACATCGCTAAAATATTTTATAGCATTTACCCCTATATGAATAAAATTCTCTTTCCAGAATTTTAAATCAAATGGAGGGTTTTGTCCTTGAAAGACCATACCATGTTTAGGAATATTATACATTAATATGTCATGAGTAGGTTTTTTGCTATCTTCTAAATGATTATTCACAAAATTATTTAGCTCTGTAAGTATATTGTGTATACCCCCTTTTCCAAATAACACCATCATATTATATGCTCTTTTGCCCATCTCTGAATGAGAATATGTATCTTCTTGAAAAACAGCATGATATTCACAAAATTTATAACATGCTAAATATAATTTTGTAATATGGTCTGGAGTTTTATTAGCTTTGAGTTTGGGAAAATATAGAAAACGCATTTCAAGTTCTTGAAATTCTTTTAATATTTTTTCAGTACCAGCAGCAGCTTCCTTTTGTGCTACTAGTTTAAAATCTTTTCCAAAAAGTTCTTCTCCTAATGCTTTATCAGCACTATATTTAGCAAGATATATTTTCAAGTCATTTTTAGATTTTTCTAATCTATCTTTTGCACTTTTTTCATAAGGCGTAAGAGTTGGTGCATTGATCAATAGCATTAGCTTTTTATCTGCTTCTGACAATGGAGCTTCTTTAGTTTTCAGCTCTTCCTCAATTCCTTTTATTACATCCTTAGAAAGGGACATTTTATACTCTTGTATTTCTACATTAGTAGGTTTGTGGTCAGGACCTTTCTCTTCTACAATTTTTCCTCTACAATATGCTATTATGGCTTTTGTTAAAGCTGGATTTAAGCCTTTTGAAGGCTTAACAGACGCTACCGCTGGCTGCAACTCTACTGTAGCATTATTGAATAATACATTATATAGGGTTAGAAAATCTCTTGGCATAATGAACTGTATTATATTATATAAATTGCGACCACAGATAACATATTATTAATGATTTGTCAATAATTCTTTACTTTATTTTATCGTATATTAAATGATAGTAAGTTCAAAAATTTATCCGATAATTTGCCAGCAGCTAATAAACTTACTAAGAAATGTCTAAAATTACCATCTTCTTTGCTAAAGGATGTTATTAATTCAAACCATTATATTTTGGATTAGATGATTAATCGATAAGATTTTAATCTTAATTTAGTTATTCACGTACCAAAAATGTACGAAGACTATCACCACGTAGCGGCAAGAGAACAGCTTACACTTGCTTAATATGCTGTCTTGAGTAGTTATAATTGTTCGTATTTAGAGAAAATCTATCACATCCAAAATATACTCATCATTTGGAGTTACAATAACTTTCTCTTCATCACTTTGATAACTCAAATTATTTTCACTGTGAAGAATTTTGTAATTCAGCAGATTATCATAAAATAAACTTTGCTAAATCTGCATCTTGTGAAAGTTCTTTCAGTTTATCAGAAACATGAGATTCTGTAATGTTAATCTGAGTTTCTTTCATCTCACTCGCACCAAAGCTAATTTCTTCAAGTAATTTTTCCATCACAGTATGAAGCCTACGAGCACCTATATTTTCCATTTCTCGATTAAACATAGTAGCATAAAATGCTATTTTTTTGATCGCGCTATCTTCAAAAACTAATTTGATACCTTCAGTACTGATCAAAGCTTCATATTGTCTGACTAAGCTAGATTCTGTCTCTTTCAATATACGTATCATATCTTCTTCAGATAAAGCTTTAAGCTCTACACGTATTGGCAAACGCCCCTGTAGCTCTGGCAACATGTCAGATGGTTTAGCTAAGTGAAAAGCACCTGAAGCTATGAATAATATATGCTCAGTTTGCACTGGCCCATATTTTGTAGCC
>CAZIGS010000014.1:0-7047 GCA_964538645.1 uncultured Rickettsiaceae bacterium | reverse complement strand
AGCCACAGTTGTACCTTCTATAAGTGGCAGCAAATCTCTTTGAACCCCTTCTCTGCTAACCTCTCCTCTACCGGAATGTTCGGATGACCTTGAGCAAATTTTGTCTACTTCATCTAAAAAGACTATACCATCATTTTCTACAGAACGTATCGCATTAAATATTATTTTTTCTTCGTCTATAAGCTTATCTGACTCTTCAGAAGTAGCTATATCAATAGCATCTTTCACTTGCAGTTTTTTAACCTTAGTACGCTCTCCGAAAGCTTTTCCAAGCATATCTTTAATATTTAAAACACCCATAGCAGCGCCAGGCATGCCAGGTATCTCAAAAGCACCTGAGCCAGGTGAAGGTCCTGTATCAGCTACGGTCAACTCTACTTCTGTATTATCAAGCTCTCCTTTTAAAATCTTTTCACGAAATTTATCACGCGTCTCTTGAGACGAAGTCTTACCCACCAAAGCATCAATTACTCGTTCTATAGCGCTATTACGCGCCGCAGCTTCAATCTCTGTTTTAGCCTTGTTCTTCAGCATTTTTACAGCTATTTCTACTAAATCTCTAATAATAGACTCTACATCCCTCCCAACATAACCAACTTCAGTAAATTTTGTTGCCTCTACCTTTATAAAAGGTGCTCCAGCAAGCTTTGCAAGCCTTCTAGCTATCTCGGTTTTACCGACACCAGTTGGTCCTATCATTAGGATGTTTTTTGGCATAATTTCTTGCTGTAGATTACTCTCTACATGCTTGCGTCTATATCTATTACGTAAAGCAACAGATACAGCTTTCTTAGCTTCGTTTTGCCCTATGATAAATCTATCTAACTCAGCTACTATTTGCTTTGGGGTAAGCCCCATGGAATCCTTATTTTGTTTCATACAAAACCTTTTCAAAAATAATATTATTATTCGAATAAACACATAGCTCTGATGCTATTTTCATTGAATTATCAGCTATTTCTCTAGCTGACATTTTATCTGGTCCGTACCTTAATAATGCTCTAGCACTAGACAAAGCATATAGACCTCCTGACCCTATCGCAGCTAAATTATCCTCGGGCTCTATCATGTCTCCATTACCACTTAGAATAAAAGTATTATCCTTATCAGCGACAATTAGCATTGCTTCCAATCTACGAAGATACTTATCGGTACGCCAATCTTTAACCAACTCAACACATGACCTAAGCAATTGATTAGAATGTTTCTCTAATTTTGCTTCTAATCTTTCAAATAATGTAAAAGCATCTGCTGTAGCTCCAGCAAATCCTGCGACAATTGCTCCGCCAGAAAGTGTCCTAAGTTTTTTAGCATTAGACTTCACAACAGTGGGACCTAAAGAGACTTGTCCATCTGCAGCAATTATTACCTCTCCTTTATGACGTACGCATAATATTGTAGTACCATGAAATGTTATATTATCATCATATTTTTGTGACATATCTTGTGTTTTCCTAATTTAGTGGCTATTTATATTATATAGTTATATTTTATAGAGGTTACAATGTACGATAAAAAAAATATTTTCGCAAAGATTATTGAAAAAAATCTTCCTGCCAAAATTATATATGAGGATGATAAGATAATGGCTTTTAATGATGCATACCCTATCGCCCCTGTCCATATATTAGTAGTACCAAAGGGAGAGTTTATAGATTACAGTCATTTTATTGAACAAAGCTCTTCAGAAGACATTGCATATTTTTTCACGAAATTATATGAAATCGCAAAAGCTTCTGTTGGTGGCAATTTTAGAATTTGTACAAATAATGGTCCAAGAAGTGGGCAAACTATCTTTCACTTTCATGCACATATAATAGGTGGCGCAGATTTAGGAGCAATGGCTTAAGAAGGATAGTTTAATAATAAAAATAACGCACTGTGGCCATAATGCCATATTGTAAAATGAGGAACTTATTTTATATTGTGCAAATAGATAAAAATATAGTACTTAATATTTTGTTCAGGTAAAAACCCTAATTAAAGCTATATCTAACGGCAAGAGAAGAAATATTATTGATAAAATATTGTGTTTTTTATGTCAATGAAACAGGAAAGATTGCTCTAAATATAGCAAAGTAATATAAAAATCCTTGCATTTTCTTCAATTTTCTATTAAAATTTATTTACTTCACAAGGAAATAGTGTTAAAATTTTGTTCCATTGTTAACTATTATAATGTAACATAAAATAAATATACGAGAGTAAAATATATTATGTCGAAAGAAAAAAAAGATTCTTTAGTAAAAGAACTAAACCCATTTGAAGAAGCTTTAGCAAAATGTCGTTTTGCTTTTATCGTAGTGTTTTGGTTTGCTTTAGGCGTAAATTTAGCAATGCTACTTACTCCTCTTTATTCACTGCAAGTACTAGATAGAGTAATAGGAAGTGGTAATAAAAATACGCTATTAATGCTCTCAATAGTAATAGCTTCAATATATTTGGTATATACATTACTCCAAATAGCTAGATCATTTACTCTAATAAAGGTTGGAGAATGGCTAGATAATAACCTGTCACCATTACTTTTTAGCCACGCTGTAGCTTCGGCATCAAAAAAACAAGGATCTAGCGCCAGCCAATTACTAAGAGATTTCCAAACTGTAAAAACATTTTTGACAAGTACCGGTATTAATACCTTATTCGATGCTCCTTGGAGTATTGTTTATATCGGAGTAATATTTATGATTCACCCCTATATAGGCTGGATTACTGTAGGTGGCGGTATATTAGTGGTAGGATCTGCCCTTCTTAATGCTATAGCAACAAATAGAAAATTAGGCGAAGCTTCTGAACATTCTATCAAAAGCATGAATCAAGCAGATATTGCAACTCGTAATGCTGAGGTTGTTGAAGCAATGGGGATGATGAAAAATGTGTCTCTAAATTGGTCTAAATTCAACCAAAATGCTCTTGCATGTCAATCTGTAGCAAGCTATAGAAATGGCGTTATATCGAACATGTCCCGTTTTATACGCAATATAATGCAAATGGCTGTAACTGGCGTTGGGGCATATGTTGTAGTTGAATCACGCGGTGCAGATATGTCTACTGGTGGAATGATAGCAAGCTCAATATTGGTAGGTAGAGCTTTAGCACCATTTGATAATGCTATTGAAATGTGGAAAAGCATTAGCTCTGCTATGAAATCATACCAAAAGATTCAGGACGCCTTTAAAGTGAGCACATTGAGGGAAGATACTATGCCAATCTCTGATGTTAAAGGTCAGTTGAAATTAGAAAATATATTCTATGCACACCCTACAGATAAGCCATTACCTCCTGGAACCCAGCCAAATTATGTATTAAAGGATGTATCATTTACAGTAGAACCTGGGGAAATCGTAGCTATCATAGGACCCAGCGCTGCTGGAAAATCTTCGCTTGCTAAAATAATGACTGGTGTTTGGCCTGCAACATCAGGGTCAGTAAGGCTAGATGGTGGTGACATATATAAATGGAATAGACTAGATTTTGGCAAACATATTGGATATCTACCACAAGGTATAGAATTATTTGGTGGCAGTATCAAACAAAACATAGCTCGTATGGCTGAAAATGTTGACCCCGATCTAATTGTACAAGCAGCAAAAATGTCAAATGCTCATGATATGATTCTAAAATTCCCTGATGGCTATGAAACCGATATAGGTATGGGTGGTTCAAATCTTTCAGGTGGTCAAAAGCAACGTATAGGTTTAGCTAGAGCATTTTATGGCAATCCAAAACTTGTTATTCTAGATGAACCGAATGCTAATCTTGACGTAACAGGTGAAGAGGCTCTATCAGAAGCACTGAGACATGCTAAGGCATTGGGAATAGCAGTAGTTGTTATATCTCATCGTCCATCTGTTTTAACAGTTGTAGATAAGGTTTTGGTAGTACAGGATGGAGCTATTGCAGCTTATGGAACTGCAGAAGACATAATGCGTCAAATGCAAATTATGAAAACTCCTCCAGCTCCAAACACAAATAAATAATGCAAAGTATAGATCATGGTAAATAAAACTTCAAATTCTGGAAAACCTACTGAATCAGGAACTCCTGAGATTAATATCCCAGGACTACCACAAGGAATGTCTAAAGAGCAGTTGCAAAAATTAGTTGCTGCTATGCAAAAGCAACAGCTAGATGCTATGCCAAAATATAAGCGCTGGTTCATGCAATTTATGCAATTTATTGGCCCTAGAATGCAAGCTATGGTGCTTGATCTTGATAGATTTGTAAATTTTGTAACAAAGCCATCTGATAAAGATAGGAATGATGTAGTGCAAGCGGCTAGAGGTCCAATATTATTTGGTACTTATGTTGCTGTCGTGTTTTTTGTTTTCGGTGGATTATGGGCTGCAATTGCTCCCTTAGACAGTGCATCAGCCGCTATCGGAACAATTATTTCCAGCACACAAAAGAAAGTTTTACAGCATCACGAAGGTGGTATAGTTAAAGAAATTTATGTAAAACAAGGGGATCATGTAAAAGAAGGAGACCCAATAGTAGCGCTTGATGATACTAAATTCAAAACTAGCCATGATTCTTTACTTAGCCAATACCGTTCCTTAAAAGCTGAAGAAAGTAGATTAATAGCAGAAAGAGATAATTTGCCTCATATAGAATTTTCTCCAAAATTATTAAAAGACGCAGAACTCCCAGGAGTAGCAAAGATTTTTGCAACTCAAAGACAAGTATTTGAGTCTAGAAGATCATTAATTGCTAATCTTGAGCGACACTCAGAACAACGCATTGCTCAAAATATGAAGCAGATTGAAGGACTAAAAGAAAGCAAAAAGATCGCTCAAAAGAACCATGAAGTTCTTTTAGAACGCTTAAAAGCCAATCAATCTCTTTTTGCAAAAGGTATTATACCTAAATCCAAAATGTCTGAAATAGAAGCACAATATGCTGAGGCTAAAGGTAATGATCTTCGTACAGATGCTGAAATTATGAAATATGAACAAGAATCTTCAAGGATAGAAATCGAGCTTAAGAAAGATAAAAGTGAGTTTTATGCCAGAACATTAGCCGAATTAGAAAAAGTGCAGCAGAATCTAGGTGATGTGAAAGAAAGATATAGAATGGCAAAAGATTATTTAGATCGGGCAATAATAACTTCACCTGTAGATGGTATTGTAAATACACTTAATGTTGCGACTATTGGTGGTGTTGTTGGACCTGGCGCACCAATTGCTGAGGTTTCTCCTGAGAAAGATTATCTGATAATTGAAGCTAAGATATCCCCTAAAAATATCGGATATATTACTGCAGGACTGCAGGCTAAGATGCGTTTTAGCGCCTTCAAATCTCGTACAACCCCTGTATTTACAGGCACAGTAATCTCTGTTTCTCCTGACATTGTAATAGATAGAGATGGCAGGAATGTTAATCCAGCAACTGGCGAAAATGCATATTATGTAGCGCGTATAGAAATTGATATGGATGAATTTAATATAGATGCTAAAAGACTAGGACTGGTATTAATTCCTGGTATGCAGGCTGAAGTAAATATCATTACTGGACAAAGAACCTTACTTCGTTACTTGTTAGATCCTATTACAGATAATATGTTCAAAGCATTTAAAGAGAAGTAGGACATTACCATTATAAAAACGGACGCGTAACCTCTAAAAAAGGATTGTAACCTCTAAAAAAGGATTGTAACCTCTAAAAAAGGATCGTCATCCTCGGGCTTGACCCGAGGACCAATTCTTTATCCAATAAAATAATTGCTCGCACTTCTATTATTACTTTATATTTTTATGGTTTATGGATCCTCGGGTCTTCGCCCGAGGATGACGGTTAGATGGCCCGAGGATGACGAAAAATATCTATTTGTCCTTCCCACCACCAATCTGCTTGAAAATTGCCATAGCACTAGCTACAACTGAACTCGGATCATTCACATTAGAAGGAATGATGATAGTATTATTTTCTTTTGCAAGTTTTGAGAAAGCTGCCATATATTGTTCTGCTATTTTAAGTGATACAGCATCAGATCCGCCTTTGTTCTGAATAGCTTCAGCAATAGTCACAATGCTTGTGGCAGTCGCATTAGCCACTAAAGTAATGGCTTCCGCCTCACCTTTTGCTCTATTGACCTGATCTGTGTACAGAGCTTCTGAATTCAACACAACTTCTGCTTTTGCTGCTTCTGCATTGTTAATTTTAGCCTGTCTTGAACCTTCGGAATCTAAAATTTGCGCACGTTTCTGTCTTTCAGCAGCTACTTGTA
Organism: uncultured Rickettsiaceae bacterium; assembly: GCA_964538645.1. Lineage (GTDB taxonomy): Bacteria > Pseudomonadota > Alphaproteobacteria > Rickettsiales > Rickettsiaceae > JAYUHP01. The sequence continues at coordinate 821 of CAZIGS010000014.1, read as the reverse complement.
ACTCCATAGCTTGTAAGACTGTATGAGGTGGCTGTATATCCTTAATTTCATATCTCATACATTGAATACCCCAATTTATTGCAGCCTGATTTATTGCATTTACTATAGCAATATTCAGAACCTCCCTCTCCTCAAATGTTCTATCCAATGGAAGTTTGCCTATCTCAGAACGCATAGTAGTTTGAGCAAGCTGTGTAATTGCATAATATGGACTTGTAACACCGTATGATGCTGCAACAGGGTCAACTATTTTAACATACAACACTCCGTCAATCGACAAAGTAACATTATCATTAGATATAGCAGTTTGAGCATTCACATCAATCGCCTCTTCTTTTAAAATATGTTTATAAGCAACTCTATGCATTATAGGAATTATTATATTTAATCCTGGCTGCAGTACTTTGTCGAATTTACCAAATTTTTCGACTACCCAAGCTTCTTGCTGTGGTACTATTTTAATCATCTGCACAAGGGCAATAATTGTTATAACCCCAAACGCTATAAAAATATCCATACTATTTCTCCATTATTATAATTATGATTCTAAGTTATATGACTATTACAAAATCTGCAAATAAAAAACTTGAAGATAATAAGAAAAACCTGCTATTCTATAATATAAACAACAAAGGTAATATATGGCAATTAATCAAGTCGAAACTCTGGTACTAGTTGGGCTAATCACTATTATAATAGAAATGTTTTTTATGCCCGGTTTAGGGTTTTTATTTCTAGGATTTGGATCTTTGACTACTGCAGGAATAATCTATAATTTTCCTAATATGATAGAGTACCAATATTTTACGGTGGCCATAATA
>CAZIGS010000013.1:0-13410 GCA_964538645.1 uncultured Rickettsiaceae bacterium | reverse complement strand
TGGAAGCCATTATTAGTTTAATAATCTGAAGGAAGCCCTGTACATTCATGAAAATTTATATCAGTCATAGAAGAGTGACAAAATTCTATTGGGCGTGTGTATTTAAGCATTTCGTTTGCATCATCACCAAAAAAAACATTACCTTCAATATCTATAGCAAGATTAGTACCTGTGCCTAACGGACGCCTATCAACTTCAAATGTACTATTTTTCATAACTTCAACATTAGTTTGAGAAGAAATTTCCTTTATGATTGGCTCTAGATAACACTTGCCACCTTCAGGCCCATAATAAAATTTCTCACCACCAGTAAAATAAAGAAGTATTTTATCATCCGCTGTTTTTCTTATTTTCGATACCAAATCAACCACTGACTTTTTAGTACAATTATCATCTACATGCGCTAACATGATATCCCCAGTTTGTCTATTTTGCATTGCAACGCCAATGCATGGAGCAAGACTTGATGTAATTAAACCCTTAAGATTCTCTGAATTATTTTTACGCATCAGTAATGCATGAGCTTGTTTAACAAAAACTACGCTTGTATGTTCTGAAGATGCTGACATAATATTTTTATATTTTTAATTGATAAGATCGATATCTTAACATTAATTAATTGACACGTCAAGAAAATTACTTTATACCAAGTTTCAATCTATAAAATATTAGGTAAACGACGAACAACAACCTAGTTTATGATTGCAACTTGGTATGAACCGTCATTGAGAGGCTTCCGTAGGACAACGAAGCAATCCATGTTAATATCAGTTTGAGAGCATATCATGAATTGCCGCGTCGCTACGCTCCTCGCAATAACGAGGGCCGAGGATGACGAAAGCTACATCAAGCCACCAGTCTGAGTGGAAGAAGTGTGAATTTCCTTAATATATCTGACATCCAAACCCTTCCATAAGTCACGAGCTTCAAGCATTTTTTGTAGTAGTTCATTAGTAACAGAAGGCGCTGCATTACCCATAATTAAACTACAAGCGCTACATGATACGCCCAAATAAAATTTACACATCTGATCTCCCCACTCTCCGAGTTCAGCGGACTCAATGGTAGATATAAGTAGCCCAACTTCATCAGGAATTTTACCCAAATTCGCAAACCATCCTTTTTTATCACCTTTATCTAAAGATTCTTTAGCATTATACATAAGGCTGATGATTTTCTCACATAAAACCACTGAAATAGCAGCCCTGTTACCACCTATTGATAGCGATCCAGAAGAGTATTTATCTGTGTAGATTTTACTAGCCATTATTAATTATCACCAAACAACATTTTCATAATACTATCCATAGCCTGATCTAATATATCTTCTTCTAATTGACGCGCCAAAATCATTTTTTCTGCTTTATCAGCAGCACTAGTTTGTTGCTTTTGAAGAGTTCCTAGTTTATTCTGCACCCTAGATAACTCATCTCTTGCTGATTTAATAGCACTATTAATAGAACCTTTGTTACTATCAATATAATTGGCTAAAATATTAGCCTGAACATCAAAATCACCATGCTTAAATGTAACATTAGAAAAAATATTATACTGGCCAATAGCAAGAGCAGTATCAGCAGAATATCTCAAATTTAGACCTGCAAATGGAGTGCCAGCTTGCCCTTTTAACAGAAGCGTTTTAGCACCCAGAGACTCTGTATCAAAATTATATGTTACTCCTTTATACACGGCAGTAGCCATGACGCCTACAGCAAAGTTAGATATTTTAACATCAAAACCTGTAAGATCAAACCCACCAGCCGCATAATCTAAAACGAGCTTAGCACCGTCGTTGAGTTGATGAACAACATTAGGAGGTATATATTGAATATTATCGACAGTCGGATTTTCATCAGGCAACAGGCCTCCATTAACTAGAAATTTTAGGGCTAATCCAGATACAGGTTCGGTGAGATCGAAATCTCCAGCATTCATTGCGACTACAAGATTACCACCATGAGCCAAGTCAGAAAATATTTGGGCGCCATTTATATCATAAATACGCACAGTATAATCATTCGCATTATTTTGATTATCACCACAAATAAGCTCTATCTTATTGAAATTACCAGCATACGTATTGGTTGCTAAAATCTCCACTTTTGCGTCTAATGTTCTAGCATCGACATTAGCCGGACGCTGACCTACGATTAATCCAGTAGCCCCTCCGTTTATATCCGTAGCAGTAGCGGCAAAATAAGGCGAAAACAAAGCCTGCACCTGAGATATCATCTTAGGATCTGACATTACAGATTTAAACATATTTTCATCTATTCTTAAACATTGCGAGTCCACACCATCTTTTGTAAAAGTCTGGAAAGTAATCCCTATATCTTTTAGTGAGGTTATATTAGTTGCAGTTGGGTCTGGGGATCTAGCACTACCGATCTTAGTTATCAAATTAGTTAGATCATTCAAAACACTCGAGCCAAATAATTTTGATACAGGCTTGCCATTATTATCTACTTGAGTATGCGCAGCTATAAATTGACTTGCATCATTTACAGCATCAACCCAAGCACGAATATTAGACTCCCATACAGAGCCTTGACCTATATTTATTGTCCCACTACCAGTTTTTTTCAAAGTGACAGAAGAGAGATCCGGAGTGGGAGAAGTTATGGTATTACTCTGATAAGTACTAGCAATACGATCAACTTTCACAATTGCTGAAGGAGCAACTCCTGTATAACCTAGTTGAGAAGGACATCCAAATGAACTTGCAAGACCAGCACCAGATATGTCAATATCAATATTAGCTGTTCCATCATTTCTTATTAATTTTATGTATTTATGGCCATTAAAATTTCCACTAGTATATGTTTCCACAGTAGCGTAAACACCTGTAATATGAGAATCATTATTTATTGAATCAACTATATCAGCTAAAGCATTATTTGTATCCGTTCCAGGATCACCAATAGCAATAGCCGTTCCATTTAATTTTATATATGTATTAGGTAGTATGCCTGTAAAATTAGCAGCACCAGGGCTCCATCCGTCCATATTGGAATCTTTAAATATACAAACCGATGAAGTATTTTCAATTATTGGAGCAGAACTAACTGCACGAAATACATCCTTCCCTACAGGCACAATTTGGAAACTATTTCTAGAACCTGTTCCATTACTTTCTATAACAATTTCATAATAATGGTTTGTCTTATCATATTCATGAATTTTTGCAGTGATAGGGATATTGGCTCCAGTAGCAGCAGTATTAATTTTATTAACCACGTCTTGTAAATTATCGCCATTAACTAAATCTACATTTGCCGCTACTACTGGACTTCCATATCGTATTTCAAATCTACCTGATTGCCCAAGCCAAACCCCAGGAGCTGGATCAACATAAAATAACGCAGAGTCCTCATCTTGAACATTAGTTACAACTTTTGTAGTTAAAGATGTTGCAGTAAAAGGTTTAAAAGCATTATTGGCCTGATCAACTCCCTTAAACACCCATCTTTGCTTATCAGCAAGTTGTTTAACTTCTACATTATGAGTAGCAGCATCAGCACCTCCAACAGCTACTGCTGTAAGCACATCTTGTAGACCAGTATCAAGAGTCGCCGAAGATGCTACAGTCACAGGCTGAGCAAGAGATTGTATTTTACTACTAAGGGCCTTTGCTTTAATATATGCAGCTTCTAACCCATCCACCATCTGTGTAGCGCTATCAATTTTGGTTTGCGTGGCAGCGATTTTATCATCAAACTTTGCCGCAGCATCAGCTCCAACCTGTACTGGATCAATGTCAAATCCACCCTCTTTATTACGTGAAATAGCAGCTTTCTTACCAGAGACTTCAATTGTTTTTGTAAGTTTAGCCATGGTTGCATCAAATCTACTGAAATCCGATGGATTCAAAACTTGAGTCATATTCTCTATCCCTATCTATTAAATTTTATTTATTAGTTGCATTAACTAATTATATCTTGTAAGATGCCACAACTGGTTCATTAGTGGATATTAGCATCTGATCTACTTGCCATTTACAAGCAATTTTTATGCCATTTTTGCTAATAGCAAACTATATTCGCGACACACTTAAGTTTACTTGATTTTTCGGATAAAATCTATAAAATTATACTATAATTAATAATAATTATTGAATTATATTAACTAAATGATGAAAAGCCCCACAGAAGGCCCTCATTCTCCTGGAAAAATCAACAGAGGAGGAGATAGGACAAATCCACCACCAATTCCATCACCGGATGGGGCCGAGCATTTTGATCCTGGAGAACTAGTACTCGCAGCAAACCCTCCTCCATTTACATTATCCGAGACAGCGACCAAGCATCTCCCTATGTTATATCGCTACATATCAAGCAATAGCGAATCATCTAAAATACGAGAATTATCATCACCTCTTACTAAACAAGAGCTTGAACATCGTTATGGAGAATATACTGTCCTAGAATTAGCCGCAAATACTCATAGACCAGAAGTAATTGAATTACTAGCTAGAGAAAAACACGTAAGAACAGATACTCTCGACCCATTTCAAAATCGTAATTTAATGCATTTCTGGGCTACTGGCCACAAAAATGATGGAGCTCTAGCTTCTTTTAAAAAGCTAATCGAACTTGGTTTTCTTGTCGATTCAACAGATAGAGAAGGAAATACAGCTTTACATTTAGCAATCACAAGCAAAATGCCAGACAAATCTACAGGTATTCCTCATAATGTAACAATCTTACTGCAAAATGGTGCTGACATTACAATTAAAAATAATAACGAATTAACACCAAAAGAATTAGCACTTACCATAGATAATTATGATATAGTCGAAATATTTAAAGCCTACAGACAAAGCTCCACCATAGCCCCAGCCCTTCCACCACCAGCGGAAGATCCCTCGGCTCTTCTGGAAGCAATGAAGAGGCAGCAAGAAGCAAGATCTAGAGATCTAGAAGAAACCACCAGAAGGCATCAAGAAGAACTCGCTAGACAGCAAGACCATGCTCTTGGGATGTTACGAGAACAACAAGAAGCATCGGCACGAGCACAAGCAGAAAGTCTTCGCATGCTGGAGCAGCAACAATCATCGACAACATTAGCTCAAAGAGAAGCATTAGCAGTTCAACAAGAATCTTTGAGACAACAAGAAGAAATGTTACGTACAGAACGTGAATTGCTCCAAGAAAGACAAAGGATGTTGGAAGAAGAAGCGGCTAGACTCAGAGCAAGAGCAGAAGAAGCAGTATCAGACTCTGGGGTAAGCTCCACAGGACCTTTATCGGAGGAAGAGCTACAAGAGCTTCATCGGCTTATCGAAACCCCAAAATCAAAAATGGAAGATATTATTCCATTGCTTGAGAGATTACCTTCTAAAGAGATTCTTTATAAAAAATATGGAGATGATGGACTTTCTGTAGCACAAAGAGCCGCTAAAGAGCGTCGATTAGATGTATTGAATCATATCCACGACAACCAAAAAATAATCCTAAACGGTACAGATGAAAAGGGTAATAATTTAGTTCATTATTGGGCAACAAGCTATCTAGCAAAAACGACACCAGAAATATCAGTTGCAAAACGAACTTTAGATTTTCTAGTAGGGCAAGGATGCGATGTAAATACAAGAAATAATGATGGAGAAACTCCTATATTTATGGCAATAGAAGCTGCATCTGAAGCTAAGATGGAACTTGATTCTACTGACCCTAGAAATAGAGATGAAAGAAAATTACACTTAGCCAATATTGCCGCTATTGCTTCTAATGTAAAATCTCTCTTAAAATCTAAAGCCCGTATTGATATAGAAAATGGAGCTGAAGAATCTCCAAAAGATGCAGCTGAAACTAAAGGGCTAGATACAATAGTAAAGATATTAGAAAGACATAGCTCAGAAGCACCTGAGGCTGCAGCTGAAGAAGCCGAACCCCCTCGTCCAGCTGCTGCAGCCGCAGCTGCAGCAGGACCCGAACCAACATATCGCGAAAAGCATATTGTGTATAGCGATGTAGGAGTTTATTTAAGAATTGATATTTCGGGAAAATTTTTAGATAAAGAAAATCAGGCACCTCTCAAAGAAAAAAAATCTTTTTCATTTTTTTCTAGAAAGCCTAAGGATAAAGAAGCCACACCTAAATTTACTGATAAATATATTGGAAGTTTACCAGCAAATTGTGAAGGAGTTTTAACTAATAAATTCCATTCCATGGCACCTTCTCAATATAAAATATTATTTAATACAAAAGATGGGAAGTTTCATACCCCCTCTATCACTTTCCCAGATTTAGACGCATATGAGTTAGCAATTGAGACAATTGGGCAAATGAAAGTCTTTTTCGCTCCTAGAGTAACAAGCAAAGACCATATGTTAGAGCCAAGTCATATGTTTACAATCCCAGCCATAGGAGAGATGCTATGCGTAGCTGAAGAATCCCCAGTTTGGAAATCTCTCTTGCTACAAAATAATGCAGATAGAGCTTCCAGCTGCACGTTAGATAATCATTTGCCATCCACATTGCTAGGAGCAACGGATGACGCTTGATTTTTTCACAATTAGAAAATCACAGCGCGCCCTTAACCAACCTTCTCTAACATAACGCAAAAGTAAAACTCTGTCAATATAAATTGTAGAAAATATAAAAAATTTTTAGGAATGAGTTTGTGACTTTTCCACCGTCATCTCAGTGAAAGGCAGGATCCACTCCCTTTCGTCATCATCTGGCTCCGACCAGATGATCCATAAAATTATAAATGGGTCCTCGTGTCAAGCACGAGGATGACGACGACTAAGGGGCCGAGGATCACGACTAAGGGGCCGAGGAGGATGACGAAAGGAGTGGATCCTAGCTTGCCGCTTAAGATTACCCACACCATAAAGCATTAGTTGCAAAATTACACTTCTATGCTCAATATTAATAAGGTTTGGTTAATTTATTCACGTTTAATAACACATGCATCGTGAGACATGGTATTATGATGATATAGAATATAAAATACAAAGGTAAGCCATGAGCATATCAGGGACACAAACCACATCAAAACAACAGTCCTCAGATTTTTGGGATCAATTATTGAACGACTCTCTTCAAAACGTAAAAGACAAGAAGAATAAACTGCATAATGTAACAATAAATCCAAATATGTATTATAAAATTTCTACAGCTTTAAAACCAGCTCTTATGGAAGCGTTTAAAGACGTGGGGCAACAACAGCTATCCAGGCTTAAAAACCATATAATGAACAATATTCATGCAGAATTAAGTCAAGGGAAAGCTACGTTATTAGGGAAATACACAATAACACCAGAACAATTAAATAATATAGCAGAAGAAATCAAAAATCCAAACAGCGTCACTTGGAAACCTTTGCATTCTGCAATCAAGTCACAAGGTCTAGCTAAACCGAGTCCACGCGAACTACCACCAGCTCCACTACCTGATCTATATGCTACTGTAGCCAAGCAACCAGTGCAACGAACTAGCAGTACATCATCTACTGATGGACTATATTCTGAAGTAAGAAGAAATAGTACATCATCTGATCTATACGCTACTGCAGATGATGCTTTAGGTGGGAATTCACGTACACCACACAAGGTAACAGTACCAGCAAACCACAAACATACGACAAAACCTAAAGTAGAAGAGGGTATTTACGCCCGGGTTATCCATACCCATGAAAGCAAAAAAACCTCTAAGGCAGAAAGTATTCCTGCAGAAGTCGCGCTAAAACTAGCAAATTTAGAAACAGATCCAAAAGAAAAATCTGCAGCTATTGAAAAAGTCATGGAAGAATTTATAGAATTATTGGCCAAACCAGCTAATAATACAAATGACCTTTCCGTTCAAGGAAAAAGAAATAGAGAATATATGAAGACTCAGCTTGATAAACATAATGCTCAAAATTCATGGAAAGGTAATGTAGCCGGAATCAAACAACAATTCGAAGCACTTGCAGCACAACAACAAGAAGCCGCTAAGGGATCTAGACCAGCCTCAAGATCTAGCTCTATCTCTCAAGAACCTCCACCTAGACCATCAACACCTAAACCAGCCTTCTGACGTGACTATACGTCATCCGCGAGCTCTATTCGTCATCATCTGGCCCCGACCAGATGATCCATAAAATTATAAATGGGTCCCAGCTTCCGCTGGGATGACACGAATGCTGGGATGATGCGAAGGCTGATTTCAACTGATTACAATATCCCCATCTTTCGCATCCAATTTCACAATAGAGCCAGGATGAATCTTGCCGCCCAAAAGGAGCGTAGCCAAACTATTCTGCAGCTCACGTTGAATAACCCGTTTAAGTGGCCTTGCACCATATATAGGATCAAAACCTTTATTTGCAAGCAATTCCAAGGCTTTGTCACTCACATTAAGACCTATATCCTGCTGCCTCAAACTCTCTTCTAAACTTTTGAGCTGGATCTTCACAATATCAGACATATGCTCTCTTGAAAGCTTATGAAAAAGAATAATCTCATCCAAACGATTCAGGAATTCTGGCCTAAAGTGAGCCCGCACAATTTGCATCACAGATTCACGCATAATATCGGGATCATGTTTTGTATCAGATGACAATACTTCACTCCCAAGGTTTGATGTCAAAATAATAATAGTATTTTTAAAATCCACAACATGACCCTGTGCGTCTGTCAATCTACCTTCATCAAGCACTTGAAGCATTATATTAAACACATCTGGATGAGCTTTTTCTACCTCATCAAATAAAATCACCTGATAGGGTCTTCTACGAACAGCTTCTGTCAAATAACCTCCCTGGTCATAGCCCACATATCCTGGAGGAGCACCAATTAATCTTGCCACCGAATGTTTTTCCATATATTCCGACATATCGACACGAAGTATTGCATTCCTATCGTCAAACAAAAAGTTCGCCAAAGCCTTGGTCAACTCAGTTTTACCAACACCTGTAGGACCTAAGAACAAAAATGAACCCAAAGGACGATTCACATCCTGAAGACCAGCTCTGCTACGTCTTACAGCATCACTGACCGCTTTTATTGCATCTTCTTGCCCTATCACATACTTACCTAATGCGAGTTCCATAGACAGCAATTTATCCTTCTCACTGGAAAGCATTTTATCTATAGGTATGCCCGTAATGCGTGACACTATCAATGCTATATCTTCATCAGTCACAACTTCCTTAATCAAATTTCCGCTATGACCATCTTCAGCATCAAGAATTTTCTTTGTAAGATCCGGAATCACGCCATATTTAAGCTCACCAGCTTTTGCCAAATCAGACATACGCTCTGCTTTTTCTAGCTCTAATTTTGCTTTCTCTAACTCTTCTTTCAATTTTTGAGCAGATAAAACTTTGGATTTTTCAGCATTCCAGCTGCTTGTGAGATCATGGGACTTGAGCTCTAACTTCTCTAATTCTTCTCGTAAATTGCTCAGCCTCTTTTGGGAAGCTTCATCGTTTTCTTTTTTGAGCGCCTCTTGCTCAATTTTTAGCTGAATAATTCTACGATCTAACTCATCGAGCTCTTCTGGCTTACTAGCTATTTCTATTTTCAGCCTGCTTGCAGCTTCATCCAAAAGATCTATCGCTTTATCTGGTAAAAATCTATCTGTAATATATCTATGAGAAAGAGTTGCAGCTGCAACAATAGCATTGTCAGTGATACGCACACCATGATGAGTTTCGTATTTTTCTTTGATGCCACGAAGTATTGAGATAGTATCTTCCACACTCGGCTCATCAACATAAACAGGCTGGAAACGCCTTGCTAGAGCCGCATCCTTCTCTATATATTTACGATATTCATCTAAAGTTGTAGCTCCAATACAATGAAGTTCACCACGAGCAAGCATTGGCTTCAAGAGATTCGCAGCATCCATAGCACCATCTGTTTTACCAGCACCAACGAGTGTGTGAATTTCATCTATGAATAATATGATCTGCCCAGCTGATTCCTTAATCTCAGAAAGCACTGCTTTAAGCCTTTCTTCAAATTCCCCACGATATTTAGCCCCTGCAATAAGCATTCCCATATCAAGCTCTATCAACTTACATGAAGCTATGGATTCTGGAACATCACCAGAGATAATCCTGCTAGCAAGCCCCTCAATAATAGCAGTCTTACCAACACCTGGCTCACCAATCAAAACAGGGTTATTTTTCCCACGACGTGAGAGAACTTGTATAGTACGCCTTATTTCCTCATCCCTACCAATTACAGGATCTAACTTCCCAGATAAAGCCATTTCTGTAACATCGCGGCCGTATTTTTTTAGAGCGTCATAGCTGCTTTCTGCTGATTCTGTATCCGCTGTTTTGCCTTTTCTAAGATTTACTATAGCTGCTGCAATTTTCTGCTTAGTAGCACCTGATTTGGCAATTATCTCAGCTGCAATTTTATCTTCAAACAAAGCTTCCAAAATACGCTCTATTGTTACAAAACTATCTCCCGATTTTTTACCAATATCAGCTGCCGCTTGCAGAACCTTCAATGATTCATTACTGAAATATATCTGACTCCCACCAGAAACTGTAACTTTTGGAATTTTAGAAATAGCAGATTCCAAACTAGAAATAAGAAGCGAAACATTCCCACCAGCTATGGAAATAATATTGCTAGCTATCCCCTCTTCCTCTTCCATAAGAGCTGCTAATAAATGAAGTGGGGTAATCTGTTGATGATCGTTTTTTGCAGCTAGGCCTTGAGCATTAGCTATAATGTTACGAGCTTTATTTGTGAATTTATCAAGTTGCATGGAAATACCTCTGATTTTTTACCGTCATCCAGAGGAGCGCTGTAAGAGCGACGTAGGGATCCAGTTAGTCAAATTGCTGCGAGTACTAAATTAATTTAGAATTGCTTCGCAATATGTAATCAACTGGATCACCACGAAATCATAGCTCTGCATATGCTCTGCTAGGACTTCTCGTGATGACACCTTACTATTATATATAAGAGGTATATGAAAAATATTCAAGGCACAGTGTTTATTAAGCTATTCCTTTACCTACAAGAGACCCTGATCTAGACTTAGTAACATTTTCTCTAAATGAAGGGCTTCTCGAATTCTCACCTGTTTTTACTTGTTCTAATTTATAACTGCCTTTTTTTCTAAACTTATCTGTAAATTTCCCCATAGCTTTCCCTACAGCATTTTTAGCATTGTTAATCTTTTCGCCGGCAGAATGCTTAAATTCGCTTAGTTTTTCCTTAGCCTGTTCGTATTTTTGTTTTACCGCATTGCAGAATTCTTCAACAGCGACAAGGCATTTATGTAACTTTGGGTATTTATCTTGCAACAACTCAGCTTTACGTGCTTTCGTGACAGGACGCTTTTCAAAAGGCGTAGTAACAGATAATATAGCCATCTCTTTCAAACCTTCAAAACCTGCTTTAACTCTATCTTTAAAATCACCTGCCCATTCTTTGACACGAGCACCTGTGGACATTAATTTCTTCTTGGCTGCTATAAAGTGATCTCCTATTTTAGCCAGCTGTTCTTGTGCAGCTTTTGGCATATGTTTTTGTATCAGAGACTCCTCTTCAGGAAGTAACGGTAACTTAAGTGGCTCTACATTTAGATCATCTATATCATCTACTAATGTAGTAGAAAATGGTATATGGCCAGTTGATACTTTACGTGTTAGATCTTCAAATGCTTTTGTTGTTGGCTCAAAATCTGTTAGAAAAAAATCCGGATTCATATTTGTAGTTAAACTTTGACTCATAATATTACCTTCCTTTTATTGTTTTATTTGTATTATTAACGTGGCATGTTAGAAATTGCAGATTCTAATTTATAACTTCCTTTTTTTCTAAACTTATCTGCAAATTTGCTCGAAGTGGTTTTTGGTTTGTGAGAAGAAAGATCTTCATATCTTTGACGCTCTTTAGATTTTTCAGAAGATCTATTCACCGCTGCGCAAAAGATCTTATATGCACCTATACATTTGTCGATAGTTTTTACTAATGATTTTGGACATCTGTCACGCCAAGTTTTAGGGGCTTTCTCGCCTGATAACTTCCCTAAACCTTTAAGCCCAGCCTTTACCCCAGCTCTTAATGCAGTTTTTTCATTACCACCAACTGCTGGAGTAAAAGCAGAACCAAATTCTGCCATAGTTTGTTGTGATTTTTTGTCAGAAGCAGTCATAAAAGCATCTACCATATTCCACTCAAGACCTTCAGCATCCTTTTTACCTCCAGGTATTGTCTGCCATGATTTTTCTACATTTTTAGCAGCAGCTGCAATAGTTGGAGCAACATCTTGACTAAGCCAACCCTCTAACTTGTCTAAATCTTGCTTTGACGCAATATAGCTTGGAATAGATGGCGCTCTAACCAACTTGGTTGATTCTTCATCAAATGCTCTTACTAGACTTTGCAAAGCCAACCTTCTTGACGATTGATCAAAACTACCATTTAAAGAAACATTAGTACTTGGATCCGCTTCTTTTGTACTAACTAGTGGATTAAGACCTGGTATGTCATCATTTTCAGTACTCATAATATCTTTCGTTAAATAATTGTTATGATTTTAATTATACATCTATTAATAATAAAGATCTAAATTGTTTCTTGGAACATAGTTTTCTTAAGAAATTAATATTATATTATTGTCAAAAAACAACATAACTAATGACTATAAATGCAAAAGAACATCCCCGGGACAAGCCCGAGGATATTTTATAAGAACATTTTTAAGGTTCATTAGCTTGCAGGCACTTCTGGAACATAGGTGTTAACCCAATGTCTTCTGAATGCAGCTAATAATTCATTTACCTTATCGTAGCCTTTAGATCTCGCATTACTTGGAGATTCAGCATTTATAACTACATTATCATGATCTGCTATGACTATTCTGCCAGTATCAATATCTCTGAACGGCAATTCAGATCTAGTTCCTACATATTGAGCTTTTTGCACTACAGCGGTAAAATCATCTGGCGACATGTTGTCAAGCGCTCTATTTAACGATGCAGCATCTGTTTCATAATCACTAATTCCAGATGGTCTTTTCGATGCAAAAGCAGAATCTACTCCATCATCACTGAAAGAATCATACCTTTTATAACCAACTTCAATGAAGTCTGAAGTTAAGTCTATAGCACTATCGTTAAGTGGCTTACTTGATAATTTACCAGGAGCCGGGGTTTCATTTGCTTTAGCCCTACCCACTACAAGCTCTAAAGAATCATCGTCACCATTTGGTGCTGGCATTAATCCCATTGATACTAACAACTGCACTACTTCAGATGAAATTGAAGCATGAGATGCTACTGGAGCCATAACCTCTACCTCAGCAGCCAATGGATCCACTCTAGCTACTAAACCTACCGCTGGAGCTACTACTACTGGAGCTGCTACTACTGGAGCTGCTACTACTGGAGCTGCTACCGCTGGAGCTGCTACTACTGGAGCTGCTACTACTGGAGCTGCTACTACTGGAG
>CAZIGS010000012.1:0-14767 GCA_964538645.1 uncultured Rickettsiaceae bacterium | reverse complement strand
ATTTAGTTATTAATGCAGTAGGAGAAAAACCTCTAGGAATTGCTATACGTACAATTGGTACCCATGGTAAAAGCTATCCAGGCTGGAGAATGCCTGATTTGATGCCTGCATGCAGGGCGCTTGGCGTGCCTGCAGAAGAATTAGCGTTCATAGAAGGATTAGAAGCAAAAGTAAAAGATAAATTGAGAGTACAAAGCGAAAGCGTAGAAGTGTTAAAGAAGGGTTTAGGCTCTGCAGCTGTGGTCGAGAAGAGTGATGATGGTTTGGGGGATTGGGTGACTCCAAAAGCAAGTAAAGCACAAATAGCAACACGTGATTCAGAATTATTAAAAGCTGCTGGAGCAGAGCATGTAGAGTCTGATGCTCCAGTGTTTTTACGAAATGTAAGATCTTTCAGAGTAGATTTAGAGAGATCAGCATCAAAGTCACAATCTGCTCCTGTAAAAACAGATGTCGCAGCCTCAGTGCCATCTTCCTTAGCATCTACTCCTTCCAGGACAACAGAGCTATATACAGCTGCTGCATCCTCAAGACCATTACAAGGCGCGTGGGCAAGTGGTAGACCTGCGTCACAGGTTTTATCTACTGCTGCTAGTAGAGATGTAGCGTCAGCTACACCACCGAGACATGCTAGCGGAGTATCCCCCGAGGCAGCATTGCTTGCTAGTAACATAATAGCTTCTCATAATTCACATGCTGCACCTTCGCATCCAATGCTACCACAAGCTGCAGCGTTGCCACAAGCTAGGCAGCAGCAAGGGCAACAACAAGCTCCTGCTGGCAGGGGTAGAGGAGGTCATGGTGGTGAGAGAGGGGGGTATAACTAAAGTGTGTCAGTTATGACTAGGGTGGACAGGGTTTTTGTGGATATGTGCATAACGCTTTCAGGTTATACACATGTCCACAAATATACATCAAATTCATCATACTCTTCGGCAATATAAAGCTACTTACAAAAAATATCTTATGGACTTAGTTTTTGCACTTTCTTTCATACTATATTCGAAACTATTGCAATTCTCAGCAACTTAATCAATAATGACTCTCTATTAAATAAAAATTTCAGTAATAGGAATCTTGCTATGACTAAGTCACTCAATCGAAATAAAACTCTAACACTTATAATGCTCTTTGCTATAGGTTTTGCTTTTTGGAATATGAATGTGCCAGAAGGTCTTACACATAAGGCTTGGCATCTCCTGATTATATTTATAACAACTATCGCAGCTCTTATACTTAATCCTTTGCCTATGGGCGCTGTAGCATTGCTTAGTATAGCAACATGTGTTTTGACCAATACTTTGACTCTGGCCGAAGGCCTATCAGGTTTTAGCGACTCTATCATATGGCTTGTGGTATTTGCATTTTTCTTATCTAACGGTTTTATTAAAACAGGATTAGGTTCGCGTATAGCATATCATCTTATTTTACTTGTCGGTAAATCTACTTTAGGACTGTCCTACGCTTTGGTAATAGTCGATTTCTTGCTTGCTCCTTTTATCCCAAGCGTATCAGCAAGAGGAGGGGGGATAGTTTTTCCGATAGCGCAATCGCTATGTAAATCATATTCAGATAGTAGCCATCCAGGAGTATCTTCTAAAAATGGTGGATTTTTGATGAAAGTATGTTACCAGTCGAATGTAATCACAAGCGCTATGTTTATAACTTCTATGGCAGCGAATCCTTTAGCTGTAAAGCTTGCTCATGAAGCTGGCATTATAATTTCCTGGGGAAGATGGGCAATAGCTGCGATAGTTCCAGGTATAATTTCTCTTATTCTTATGCCTTTGATTCTTTATTATCTTCATCCACCGGCTATAAAACACTCCGATACAGCACCCAAAATAGCCAAAGAAAAGCTTAAAGAGCTAGGTAAAATATCTGGTAAAGAGATCATAATGCTCATTACATTTATGGTTATAATTTTCCTATGGATTTGTGGAAGTCAATGGGGATTATCAGCTACTATAGTCGCCTTGTTGGGACTATGTATTTTGCTCGTAACTAGAGTAATTGATTTTGAAGATAATTTAGCAGATAAAAGCGCATGGCATACTTTTATATGGTTTGCTACCTTAATAATGATTTCTAGCTTTCTTACTAAAGTAGGGCTAATATCATGGATAAGCGGAAGGCTAGAAGCCCCATTATTAAGTCTTTCTCCAACAGTTGGCATAATAATGTTGTCATTAGTATATTTTTATATTCATTATTTCTTTGCAAGTGCTACTACCCATATAGCTGTGCTTTTTCCGACATTTTTAGCTTTATTTATAGGTTGTGGGGTGGATCCTGTTCTGGCAGCTTTAGCGCTAAGCTTCTTGTCCATATTATCCTCAGGCCTCACTCATTATGGACTCGCGAGTGCTCCGGTATTTTTTGGAGCAGGCTATATGTCTACTAAAACCTGGTGGTACCTAGGTCTAATAATAAGTGTAGTATATATTGCTATATGGAGTTTAGTGGGTGGAGTATGGTGGAAAATTCTCGGGTTGTGGTAAGAGTTATAAAATATCGCCAAAGATTAATAGATATGATATCTTCCAGTTTTATCTTTTAGAAGAGGAAAGTGACTTTGAAAAATATCATCAAATTATGCGGAGTGTTATTTATGTTTGCTAAAACAGCTTTTGCATCGAATATTGTAGAAGCCAGATCAGCCACCGAGGTTTTTACAATAGTAGAAAATTTCCCACAGGAAACAATTATATTTTTAGATGTGGATGATACATTAATTACACCAAAATCTACAAGCTTTAGAACAATTCATAATATTATTGAGGAAATCAAAAAAGATAAGGATCAATATAAGAATTTTGAAGAAATTTTGGGCAATTGGAGACTGCAACGCAAAATCATGCTGTTGGATAAAAATTGGCCCTCAATTCTAGCTAAATTAAAAGAAAAATATAGGGTTTACGGTCTTACAAAAATGGACTCCGGTAAGTTTGGCAATATAAAATCGATGGAAGATTGGCGTTATATGGAACTGAAGTCTTTAGCGCTTGAATTTACTAATGATATCGAATCAGAAAAACCATCGAATATAAAAGGTCCAGTATTTTATAAGGGGATTTTTTTTACTGGAATTTCTTCTAAAAGTGGTACTTTAGAAATATATAAATCTCAGCTGAAGACTAATAGAATAATTTTGGTGGATGATAGGTTAGATCATTTAGAAGATATTAATTCATTTTGTAAAAAAGAACATATAGAATTTACAGGGATTTTATACAAAGGACTTGAGACTATACTAGGTGAAATAAATCCTGATTTAGCCAAAATTCAAAAGGAATATTTGATTAAAAATGCTACTTGGCTAGAAGATGAAGAAGCAATAAAATTATGACGATCTAAAAGTTGCTTTAGGAGCTATAGTTAGTTGAATCTCCTTAGCTTTTATTAGTAGTTTTTTAATCTCAGGGTTAGTATATTTATAGCCATTTAAAAATCCTACTTTGGCCCCTCTTTCTAATAAAAGTGACGCTATCTTCATATCATCTGCTTTTGTTGCATAGTGAAGTGGGGTTTTTCTGAATCTATCTTGTGAGTTTATATCAGCACCTTTTTCTAATAATTGTACCACAGTATCTATATTGCCTTCCTCAATTGCTTTAAAAAATTCTGTTTTATCGGGAGAGGACTTACCAGATGGAATAGATCTTTGCTGAGATAGTTTTTCTACATTTGATGGAGATGAAGGGGCACTTCTTGCAGTAAGTAAAGATTTATATCCTGATTCTCCAGATCTAGCAACAGAGTCTTTTAGAATATTTGTAGTTGGGGCTAGTTGTTCTGTGTTATCAGTTTCTTCTAACCTCGGTTCTTTGCTTAGAGTCCTATGTGCTTTATGTATTACCCATTCTTGCGGCTTTAATCCCTCTATAGTTTTGCCATTTAAAGTAGCCCATTCAATAGGATCCATTATTCCAACATCTTTTAACCATGTTCTTGGTAAATCATCTATTTTACTTATAACATCAAGTCTTTCAGAAAATTCTTTTAACACAAGAGCTTGTTTGGCAATAGTAGCTGGATAATCTATTGGCTTAATGGATTTTACTCCTATGGTTTTTAGTTCAAAAGATGATTTTTGTACTAAATTCTCTATCTCGTTATTACTAATTTGTAGCATTTCTTTGATGGATTCACTAAATCTGGCTGGATCCAGTGGAATATTTTCGTAATTAAAGCCCTTGAATGAGCTGTGCATTCTTGTTATTAAATCATCGACATCAGAAGCAAAATATACCCCAGACCTTCCATGGTCAATTTTTAAAACCTCAAATCTTTCTACTAAGTTTGGAGTTTTTGTTGGGTTTGTTTCGATATTCTCAATTACCCTTCGTGCACCAAGGTTACTAGGGTGATAATCTACTTCTCCTAGGAATAATGAGGCAGCAATTATTTTTTCAAAACCAGCTAATTGCTGTAAAACGGGGGCAGATGCTATTAAGGTTGTATCTATACCAGAGCCTGATAATTCAGCTAATGTTATAAAATCTTCTAAAAATTTTGATCTAAGATATACATTGTCGATACTTCTATCTTCAGATAATTTTACTATTTTTGTTTTTGGAGCAGTTGTTAGTTCAGCATTGCCAGCTACAAGAGCGATATCTGGAGCTCTATCGTATAGTAATCTTTTATATAATTTGCTGAAAATATATTCCCTTACGAAATCTTTAGTATCGGCCGATATAACTTTAGATGCGTTTTTAACCAAATATCTATGCCTAGTTCTAGGGTCTATCATGATTCTTCCGGAAGATTGACCACTAGGTTTTTGGCCATCTTCAACAAAATCTCTTATTGGCCGTACCGCGTTATTTTCTAGATGAGATGTTATAACAGCTTTTTTCAAAGCAATATTTTCTTTTGATTGATCGTTATCTTGGGTCATGGGATCATCTTTAATAAGCTTTATCCAAGAGGATAGCACTTTTACATAACTAATTATATTTAATTAATATAATTAATAATTGAGATTTTTATTCTGGTATCATAAAAACAACCTAATTAGCACCCCACATGCTAGATATAGGCATTGCTAACAGATCTTCGTCAAAAGATATTTTTTCATTACCAAGATACAGCATTACACCTTTAACAAAATTTTTGCCTAGAGATTTCTTCAATTTTTTTAAATCTTTAAAATCATCTTCTGTAACTTGATCTGAATATTTTACATTTATAGCAACGATTGTTTCATTATTCATATTTTTAACAATAAAATCTACTTTTTCTCCAGAGAAAAGTTTATAGGGATATTTATCTAGATATTCAATATGTTTATATAATTCACTAGCCACAAAATTTTTGAACATATAATCTTCTATGAATTCGTGGTTTAGCAAATTAATTATAAGATTTGTGTCCATCACATAAATTTTTTGTATGGAATTATTATCAAATGGTTCTATTGGGATTAGAAAATAAAAATTTTCCAGTATAGATAAATAGTCCTGAGTTAGTTCTATAGTTATATCAAGCTCTTTAGATAATTGTTCTATATTTAATGTTTTGCCACATTGCTTAAGCAAAAGCATAATCATTGCTTTTACGTTTTTCTTATCTACTATATCGTTTAAAGATTTGATGTCTATCAGCAGTTGGTCTATATATTTTCTGTACCAAGATTTTGGATCAGTCTGATTCCCATATGTTATTGCTGAAAATGTAGCATTTTTTATTATATCCAGAATATTAGTAGAATTTTGTGAATTTCTAAGATGGTATTTTTTTGTAAATAAATCATAGATAAAATTTATATCACCATCTTCTATAATCTCTGCTGCAGCGAAAGGCAATAATGTTAATACCTTAAGCTTACCTGTAAGATTTTTAGATAAGCATGGAACAGATAAAATGTTACTTACACCAGTTAAAAGAAATTGACCAGCTACATATCCATTATTTACCCTCCTTAGATCATCAATGTAAAGCCCCATTGGTTTAAAAATATCCATAGCTAATGTAGCATGATCTATAATAGTCTTAGCAGGAATAGATTTGACAAAGCCTGTAGGATTAATCTTTGCTGCAGCAAGTTTCCCTCTATCTTCAAATGTTATATAAGGAAATTGCTCTTTGAGTGATAGATACAAAGATTTCTTCCCCGATCCTCTTGGTCCTGTAAGATAAATTACTGAATCTTCAAGCAAAGCGAATCTGAGTCTGGTTTCTAAAAATCTACGAATAAAACTCATATAGTTAGGGTTTCTAAATGTATTAGAGCATGCTATCATAGTTTCTAAACCCGCTACATAGTATTTTAATAATAAATAATAAATTTAAAAATCTGTGTTGTATTAGTGCTGTAATGGCCTCATGTAAACAATATAGTTATACCAGATTCCATTTTTAAATGCTTCTTGTCAATTTAGCGGATCTCCAATTGTAAGACCTATTAAGTATAGGTTTGTACAGGCTAGTCATAAAATTAATAATTCTAATTTAATCTTGGATCTGGTATTGCTGGTCACAATTCCTTGACTTAGTCTCATAATTATAAATATTATGTACTAAGAACAATATCAGCAAAATAAGAGAAAAAATGAAAAATACAAGATTGGGTAAGGTGAAAACTTCTTTGTTTGGAATAATATTTGGTATTTCAGCTGGAGTAGGTTATGAAGAATTTTATGGGATAGGTACTTGGCATAGTGCTGATATTGAAACTAAGGCTTTCAACGTATGTTTTACACCACCATCTGGCTGTGGGAGTCTTATCGCAAGGGAAATTCAGCATGCTAAAAAAACCATCTATGTGCAGGCATATAGCCTCACATCATATGCTATTATTAATCAGTTGATAAACGCAAGCATTCGTGGAGTAAAGGTTAGGGCTTTGTTAGATAGTACCAATTTTTCAGAGAGAAAATCTGTAATCCAAGACTTAAAAAATGCTGGTATTGAAGTGATACATGATAAGGTTTCAGGAATTGCTCATAATAAAGTTCTTATTATTGATGGTCACAAGGTAGTTACAGGATCATTTAACTTTACAGAAGCTGCAGATAGACGTAATGCGGAAAATGTTCTCCTAATTGATGATGCATATGTTGCGCACCAATATTTTATGAACTGGATTAATAGGCGTAGAGCGTCTGAATAGTTTATCCAGCATATAATAATCTATAGTACAATTTAATAATTCATTTGCTATTATCTATTAAAAGGGTGTAGTCTTTAAGCTGTGGTAGGTGTTTATGGCTTGTCATAGAGTCTTAAATGCTTACTTTATGTTCCATTCTTAACAGAAAAGCAGGTTATATTATGACAAGAAATTTTGGATTAAAGCTTATTGCAGTAGTGGATAAATTTCATTTAGTATTTTATGAGGCTGAAGGACTAAAGATCAATGGTAAAATAAATTCTATAGATTTATCGCATGGTAAAAATCATAAGCAGCAAAGACATGAAGGTTTCTTTCAAAAAACATCTGATCCGAGTGGTTTCTTCAGTCCACATACTGATCCTAAAGAATTGGATGATCAGAATGCTGCCAGAGTTATTATAGAACATTTAGAAGATATGATGCAAAGTGGTAAATATAAGGAATTGCTCATAGCTTCTTCACCTAGAATGTTAGGTTATGTAAGGCAATATGCAAGCACTCATCTAAAGGACAAAATCAGCAAGGAGTTGGACAAAGATCTGGTGAATGAGAATATGGCATCTGTTGAAAAAAGACTTTTTGCATGACTCTTTTTTAATTAATCTATCATCATCATTCTAGATATAAATAATGGAGTTATCCACATGTAGATTTGGATAACTCCCTCCGCGCTGTCATATTGCAACTTCTTGTTACAGTGTCGAATAGTTACCATTCTTTGTTGTAAAACTAAATAAATATACATATTCCACTAATCTGTGGTAGATGCATACTCCAATGATTCTAATGAACCCCCACCTAAGAGTTTGCATTTCGCTCTATCTCCATCATAATCATCCAGAAACTTTTCACCTGGTTCTAGCACTTGAGATTCGTGTTTTATAAGACCACGTAGGGGATCTAGGTTATTTTGATTATCCATAAAACCTGTTATGAGATCGCAATATTCTTCATTCTCATCTTTTAATTTTGCTCGTTTTGTAGCTGACCATTTTTCAAACAAGTTTTTAAAAGACTCCCCAGCTGTATTTGGTTTTGAAATAGTAGTAATTAATTCGCTTTCTTTTAGGAGATATTCTATTGACTGTAGAAAATTTTTTATATGGCTTTGGTTGTGTGCTAAAGGATTGCCATCTGAAACGATTTTTTCAAAAGCCTCATTCATGCTTTTTAACAAAATTTGTAAAGCATTATTTCCAAGATCGTCTTTCACATCGATATCTATCACGCTATAAGTCATTATTCTTTGTATTTCAGGCAGAGCGCCATTATTAAGAGCGGTAATATATGCTTTCTGATCTTGTTGCTCTTGTGTTAGTTTTACCTCTAAATTATCTGGTTTTACTCTTTTAGGAAAAAAACATGCAAATATACCCACAGTTACCTCATTTATTAATACGTTAACTATTTTAGTATAATAACATTAATGATTTGTGTTTTCAAGAAAAATATATGTTCTACAAAGAAAGCTTTTCTACAAGCTGATTTTTGCAGTCTGTCGAAAATCGATTTTGGCAAGCCTTCCATGCTTGAGAAAATTTCTCAGGTTGGCTATCTTTAATATCTTTTAAATAAACATAGTGATCATTTATATCCATAACAGGAAATAGAACTTCTATCATATGAATCATTTGGTCTATAGTCATCTTATTATATGTGTCATAATCTATTTTTAGATCTTCATCATTCGGATATAATCTCTGAAGTTCCTTCATTAGAAGTGTTTCTTCCTTATGAAGATGTATTAGATTTTCTGCACAAAATAAACGATATTTGAGATAAAAATCATAGCCTATTTCAATCTTTTTTTCTTCTAGGCTTTCTTGTAAAATACAACTGATAAGTTCGTGTAATTCAATAAAAATTTTGTCATGATTTTTATGGTCCTCTTCTATTTCTAAATGTAGTTTTGATCCCTTTTTTCGTAAAAGCTCGTGAATAGCTCCATCCTCAAACTGCGCATGAAATTTGAGCATTTCTATTATTTCATCGAAATGAGTTTTTACTTTTTCTACTTCCGTATTAGAGGCAAAATTTGTTTTAGCATAGATCTTTCTAATTCATTTAGAGCGTAGCTTACATATTTATGTGCTCGGTATAATCTATATCTCATATATTCCAATCATGATCTATTTATTGAAACGCATTTTATCATATTTCAAAATCTGTTCTGTCAGTAAAAAATCTCGACAGAAAGCATCATTATAATATGATATACATAATTATCAATTAGAGAGCAATATTTATGAAACAAATGTCTGATTTTACACTAGCATTTATGGTAACTTTAATGTTTGGAACCATTTGTATGGAAACAGATATATATGTTCCTGCTTTTCCAATGATGAAGGATTTTTTTAATGTTTTAGATAGTGAAATACAAAATGTTATAAGCTATAATTTTATTGGTATATGTTTGGGCAGTTTGTTGTTTGGCCCATTATCTGATTCGATTGGTAGACAAAAAACTCTTCAAATAGGGCTTAGCTTATTTGCTTTATCAAGCTGGGGTTGTGTATTTTTTACAAATTTTGACTTATTCCTTCTTTGTCGTTTTGCTCAAGGATTTGGTGCAGCAGCGCCTATGGTAGCATCTTTTGCAATGTTTCTTGATAGATACGATACACAGAAAGTAGCGCAGCTTTGCGGTATTGTGAATTTATTTATAGCAGGAGCTATGGCAGCTTCGCCAATGCTTGGTTCAGTTCTGATATTATATTTTGAATGGCAATATAATTTCTTTGTAATTGCAATGCTTGCTACATTGTCTTTAATTGGAGATCTAATGCTATTAGAAGAGACTCTACCACTAGAAAAAAGACTTCCATTCGGGGTAAATATCATAAAAGATTATGGAAAAATGTTTGTAAGCATTCCATATATTGCTGGAAATTTAGTAGGATATTTATTTTTAGGCGGAATTATAGTATTTATAGCCAATTTATCTCTAATTTTTATTGAGCATTTAGGTGTATCTCAAGAATATTATGGATTTTATCAAGCAACAATTATGGGAACATTTGCTATAGTATCTGTTATTAGCTCGTGGATGATGGGAAAATTTGGCACTGAAAAAACTAAATATATGGGTCTATTATTTGGAGCAGTAGGCTCTTTATCACTACTTCTAGTTGCCCTTTATAACCCTCAACCTATTCTGATATGTGCTACTATGGCGATATTTACTATAGGGGCTACTTTAGCTATGGTTATTTATTGTGTAGAATCTGTAAATGTTTTTCCTAATTTGAAGGGCGTTGCGTCTGGTTTAAGTAATGCTCTAAGACATATATCAATTGCAGCGATTATATTATTAGGCTCGCGCATATTTAATGGATCAATATTGCCTATTGCTTTACTCATCTCTGGAATATTTATAGTAATTCTCTTTTTCGCTTTGATATTAAGATTTCATAGAAGTACCTGATCTACAAAGTAGTTTTACAACAAATACAAACTCTTAAATATCACAAGCCCAACCGTAAGACTATGTCATAATCTTTATATTTAGCTTGGATTATATCTTGAATCACAACAAGCATTCCAACTCCTGGCTTTTTAAACTGACCTATTAAACTCTTGTACTTAGGGTTTTCATGAGCTTTAATAGCTTGCTCTTGATCTACAACATAGCATTCTGTGCCCCCAATGCTAGGCGAAAAAACAGCAAAACTAATGGGCAATTTCTGCATTAATGTTCGAAATCTTTCCGTGACTTTTTGAGAATCGAAATTTTGCAACTCACTTTCAGGCGTAGCACAACCAGAACATATTATATTCACTACATCTTTTTGATTCATAGTGTGCTCTATATTAGGCAAAAGGATTTTTTCACCTTGGGAATCATTCGGATCTTTAGACCCCATGATTGTACCGTCATTATCCCAAATTATAATTTTTTGTTTCATAGATTATATGTGTTTTGATCAATTTTTTGATAATACTATAACGGCTAATTTTTATAACAAGCCTTATTTAATGGATATAACTTTCCCATCTGTCATTTTGACTAAGTCAGATGAGTGTAATTTGAATACTGCATGAGATGTGCCGGCTGCTGCCCAAAGCTCATCATATTGCAATAAATCCTCATCAATAAAGGTTTGAATAGATTGTTTATGTCCAACAGGCGCTACGCCACCTATTACAAAACCTGTAGCTTCTTTGGTAAATTTTGCATCTGCTTTTTCGATTTTTTGTCCAAGAATTTTACTTATATTTTTTTCATTAATCCTATTTATACCACTCGCCAATACCAAAATTGCCTCATTGGTTTGTATAGCGCGGAAAATAATAGATTTGACAATTTGTGCTACATCACATCCTATTGCTTCGGCTGCTTCCATTGCAGTTCTAGTGCTATCTGAAAGCTCTACTACCTTAAAATTCAGGCCTTTCTCAAATAATGTATCCTGTAATTTTTGGGCGTTTTTACTTAAATCATCCATATAATATATCCTTTAAATTATGTTTTACATTTTATGCGTTATAGCGCATAATCAGGACATAATATATCATTATGCGTTATAACGCACAAGCTTTATTTTTAAATATCTGGAAAATCTATGAATAATATCTCTAAACATATAGCATCCAAAATGAAGTTACTACGCATAGAAAACGGATGGAGCTTAGACAAAACTTCTGAAGCTACAGGAGTCAGCAAAGCTATGCTTGGGCAAATAGAAAGGCAAGAATCCAGCCCTACAGTAGCTACGCTCTGGAAAATAGCTACTGGGTTTAATAAATCATTTTCCTTTTTTCTCGACGATGTGGAATCAAATGAATTTACATCTGCACAAAATATAAAATCTGATGAAAAAATTATTATTACTACTCTTTTTGCATTTGACCCAAAATCAAGATGCGAGATTTTCATTATAGACTTACTGCCTTCATGCGAGCATTTATCTATACCTCATAAAGCAGGGATTATAGAACATATTATTGTAGCTAAAGGAACAATAGAAGTTTTACTGAATAATAAGTGGCAAATCTTGCGGGAAGGTGAGGGGATAGGATTTAATGCTGATCAACATCATGGCTATCGTAATTTAACTTCTACAATTGCAAGGTTTCACAATATTATCCATTACCCTGAATTTATTAGTTCTTAAATATCGGTGCAGCTTTTACTATAATACTATCTGCTACTTCTAAAGCTTTAAGGCTAATATTATTTATTATCTTATTTTTATACACTAAAGTAGTCGATGTTCCTCCATCTAAGTTTAATGCATCTGTACATCCATATTTTTTCAAAGCTGCAGCAAAATCTACAAGAGCTAAACCAACTGACTTTGCTTTAGATGCGTTTTCTTTTGTATGAATTCTATATAACTCATTGAGATTCATGTTCAAAATCTCTGTTTTGTTATATCCTTTTCCAATGAAAAACTTTAGCATGTTACTTAAACTAAAGCTTTTCAAATCATTATTTGTAGAATCTTCTACAGCAAATAAGGCTATATTATTATTCTTCATCCTACATATGGAAGATCTAGCATATGTATTATTATAAAAATCGCTATTATTTTTCTCTATTATTTTCCCATTAGAAATAACTATATCTGAACCAGACATAATGTAATCTTGAGACTTAATATCATCAGGAATGCCATAATCTAAAATAACTTTAGACCCTAATTTAAATGACGGCAATTTCTTATGTGTAGATATAACAAAAGAATTTTCTAAGATTTTACTATTACCTTTTCTAGAAATCTCTACAATTACACCATCAATTACTGTTATTTCTAATGTTCCAGGATTGGTTAATGTAGATCGATGATAGGCATTTGTATAGACAGTAATATTGGATTTTTTCTGCGGCATATTAATAGAGCAGGGGAAAGTAGTCTTTCCAATAGTAATATGAGGCTTGGCCTCTATCTGCTTGATATTCAGATGTTTTTTACTATCTTGATATGCTACAAAATATTTATTTTGGGAGACAAAAATCTGATCTTTCACTTTAAGTAAAAAAGCAGGTAATCCATTAAATCTCCCATCTATATCAAAGAAACTCCCATTAATTGCAGCAATAGCAGATTCTCTCTTTGCCATAGATAAAACATCCTCGCGCCCTAAGCCTCCATCTAAAGCCTTTGCTATCTTTAGGTCATATTTAGCTGGATTAAATTCTACAACATGAATTTCGCTGGTTTTATATTCTATAGTTTTAGAAGAAATAGCAAAAACTGGCAAAGTAATAAGTAATAAAAGAAAAAGTCTAATCATGAATCTTAGCACTATTTTAAAATCTCACATTTACCAGGTCTATAGATTTTTTGGAAATATGGAAGCTTAGACTCTACAGGAAAGAATTTTTTTAAATTTCCTACGGATTTAAAATCTGTAATACCATATTTACTATATTTCTCTTTTTGCCTATGTTGAGTAAGGGGTTCACCAGAATAATCAATCTCGTAAAAATTACGGCCAATAATATGAGAAGTATTATTGTCGAACGCTTCTATATTCTTAAATTTACATGATTGCACTATTTCATTTAAATATTCAGCCATTAGATCGGCACTACGGAGATTTACAGCTCTATGTTTAACTGACATTAAAAGCTCCACCGTAGTTTTAGGCAATATTTCTTGTAATATATTCAAATGTTCAAAGTTAAAATTGGTTTTATTTGTAAATTCTTCTATCTCACGAGCTTCAGCTTCTTCTAGCTTCATTTTTCGACAGGTTTGATTAATGCGTTTTTCTAAAACATGGCACAACTTGCTCCATTTATCCTGTATATTACATTCTCTAGCAAAAACATTAAGTGGTAACAATACTAACATTAAGATCAAAGCAGCAATTTGTTTCATATAAACCTTATGATTTAATATATCTATAAAAACAAGATATAGCACGTCCTAAAAAATATCCAGAATATAAGGCACTGACGCAAATATCTAGTGGATAGTATTTTATAGCCAACTCAGAATTTGTAGCATCTATGTACCCGAAAAAATATTTAATAGAAAAAAATGATAGAATAATAAAAATCGTATAGTAATTACCAGGTAACTTTACGGATTTAATATTTTTAAGAAACTCAATTTTAGCTTTCATACCTAACAAGTAGCCTATAGAAAATCCGCTTAAAAGAGTAAGCAGGTAGTAAAGCAGAATTAGAGGATTCTCTAAATTAAAAATCTTATATTTCATGCCAATAAAAATAGCCGGAATAATAAATAACTTAGGCAAATAAACTATTCTATCTCTCATCGATTTAATACCAATAAAAATAACATATGCAAAAATTATCATAACCCGTATTGGAGTTCCATTTATCGCTTTGAGAAAAACGGAGAATATGTCTTTAGTCATAATGCTATTATAATTTTTGAGTTTCATCCTGACAGATTTTAGTTTTTTGTCAAAACTATTTTGCAAATAATGTTTACCCCTAAGAAATTTGGTTAACTTAACAAACAAGTTGTTATAGGCTTTGGCCCCATTCGTCATCATCTAGACCAAACCAGATGATCCAAAAATTGTAAATGGATCCTAGTGTCAAGCACTAGGATGACGACTAAGGGGCCGAGGATGACGACTAAGGGGCCGAGGATGACGACTAAGGGGCCGAGGATGACGTTTGTAAGGAGTTTCATGCTATTTCTTACATCAAGCTCAGGTTAT
>CAZIGS010000011.1:0-14960 GCA_964538645.1 uncultured Rickettsiaceae bacterium | reverse complement strand
ATCTATGGAAGTTATAAGAATTCTCCCATCAATGAATGAAGATATAAATGAGGAATGGATTTCGGATAAGACTCGTTTTGCTTGTGATGGACTTAAAAATCAACGTATAGATAGGCCATATGTAAAAAAGAGTGGTAAATTAATGCCAGTTTCATGGGATGAAGCAGTTGAGGCAACTGCTAATGCTCTTTCAAGTTATAAGAAAGATCAGATTGGGGCGATAGCAGGCACTTTGTCTGATCTGGAATCTATGTTTATGCTCAAACAACTTATGCAAAATCTTGGTAGTAGTAATATAGATTTTAACCAATTTGGCTATAAATTTGATACAAGTTCTAGATCTAACTATCTGTTTAACTCTTACTTTTCTGGAATTGAGAAAGCTGATTTATGTCTTTTAATTGGAGCTAATCCACGTATCAGCGCTCCAGTTTTAAATAGTCGTATAGGAAGATTAGCTCGTAAGAAAAAATTAAAAGTCGCAAGAATTGGAGAGGTTTTTGAGCAGAATTATAAAATTACAGAGCTTGGAACTAATGCTAAAATTATAGAAGATATAATAGAAGGGAAACATTCATTTTCTGATGAATTAAAACACGCCACTAACCCTATCATTATCTTAGGTGATGGGGCTTATTCTAGAAAAGATGGGTTAGCGATTATGGAAGCCTCGTCTAAGCTTGCCACAAAATACAAAGCTGGTTTTAACATTCTTCACAATCATGCATCTACTGTAGGAGCTTTGGATATTGGCTTTACTAATGATAAACTATCGGCAGAAGATATGGCTAAAAAAATGGAATGCCTATATCTGCTCGGAGCTGATGAGATAGATATTCCTGAGGGTGCTTTTGTAATATACCAAGGACATCACGGAGATAAGGGGGCAAATAGGGCAGATATAGTATTGCCTGGCTGCGCTTATACTGAAAAAGATGCTATATATATTAATATGGAAGGCAGGGCTCAAGCAGCTCATAGAGCTGTTCAAGCTCCAGGGGAAGCTAAGGATGATAGGGAGATTTTGTCTCTGATTATGACTCAATTAGGATTTAAAGCTCCTGCAAACTTGAAAACCATAAGAGAGGAAATAGCTGATATCGCGCCAGCAGTAGCTAAAATTGGAAATCTTGCTGAAAATGAAGAAGTTAAATTTAAAACCTCTAAAGAAAAAATTTCTGATAAGCCAATAAAAAATATAGAAACTAACTTCTATATGACAGATCCAATTTCTAGGAGCTCTGTTACTATGGCTAAATGTGTAAAAGCGGTTGGATGACTCCATGATAGAACTCATCTGAATGACGTTGATCCAAATTCAACGTAAACACTCTAGTTTATATAATAACTAAAGGGTTATTTTTATACCACTCTAGGAAATTCTTTTCATAACGCTGTGAAATTCAGCAATTTCTTCTTCCCAATCTACATTTGTGTTTATAACGAAATCAGATTTTTGTACTTTTAACTCTTCTGGCATTTGAGCATTATCTATAGATTCGAACATTTCTTCGGTCAAACCGCGCTCTAATGCTCTTTGTAGGCGTACTTCTGGAGGGCAGCATAGTGTTATAATATGAGTACAATATTTCTCAAAACCTGCTTCGAATAGAAGTGGGATTTCGAGGAAGATAACATTATCCGTCATTCTCGTGTTAATTATTTTCATTTTCGGGTCTTCGTCAGAGGATGGGGAAAAAGGGTTGGGGGATGAAACTAACAAAAACTCCTCTAATCCTTTAGCTACTAAGGGATGGAGTATTGATTCTAGCTTTTTACGCTTCTTGTCATCTGCGTATATTATTTTTGCTAAAGAAAACTTATCAAATTTGTGAAGTTCAGCAAAATTTTTCTCTATTTCTTTTACTACAGAAGAATCTTTATATAATTCTTTTACATATGTATCACAACTGAAAACAACATATTTTTTTTCAGCAAGATACGCAAGCAATGCTGTTTTACCTGAACAAATAGAGCCTGTAATACCTATTATTGTCATACTTACCCCGTATAGCTTCTAACCAAACTACCAGCAAGCAAATACCAACCATCAATAACCACAAAAAATATTATCTTGAATGGCAGTGCAACCATTACGGGGGGCATCATCATCATGCCCATAGCCATTAGAATAGAAGAAACTACTATATCTATGATTAAAAATGGAAGAAAAATGAGAAACCCAATTTCAAAGCCGCGTCTAAGCTCACTAATCATAAAAGATGGTATCACTACTTTTAAAGGTAGATTTTCTATCTTCTGCTTTGGATCTTCTTTAGCTATAGCCATAAATAGATCTATATCTTTGCTGCGAGTATTATGCACCATAAATTGCCTGAATGGTTGGACAATTTTAGGTAAAGCATCTTCCTCACTAATCTTTTCATCTATCATAGGTTTGAGCCCTTTATAATATGCTTCTTCTAGAGTAGGGGACATGATGAAAAATGTTAGGAACAAAGCAAGGCTGATTATTACCTGATTTGGTGGGCTTTGTTGTAGTCCTAGTGCAGATCTTAGCATAGAAAATACTATAGCGAGTCTTACAAAAGGCGTAACCATTATAAGAATGCTCGGAGCTATCCCCAAAACAGTAATTAGCATGAAAGTTTGCATCACCCGGCCAGTTAGCGATCCGCGGCTAAAAAGGTCATCTATTTCACCAGCTAATGAGCCATTTACAGCAAAAACATCTAAAGGAAGCAGTATGATTAATAGTGATAGAAAGAACGAAACCATTCCTACAAAGGCTTTTGGCGTTATCTCAGCGTAAGATTGGATCCATATCATATATTTTTTTGTGGTCCTAGCTTCTGCTGGGATAAAACAATTAGAATTACTTCTCATAATTTTCATATTTGTCTAATAATAGGCTTGTATTTCTTCCGAGAACAAACACATATTTCGAAGGACCATGCACAGCGCATATTATTTTTGTACTGTCGTCAATATAAGCGACTCCAGTAATATTTATTTTATCGCTGTTGTTTATCTTATACATTCCCATTTTACCATATTTTTGTACAATTTTGAGAATGAGATATAACAAACCTATGACAAAAGCAAGTCCAAGAGCAGCTTTGAAAATCAACATATCACTTACTCTTCAATATTGGTATTTTTGCTATATGCTTTGAGTTTCGGGTCATTATCTGTAAGAGCCTTGATCTCTTCTTGTACTCTTTTATATTGCTCTTCTAATATTTGCGTAATTTCGGCCAATCTTCCCCTCCACCTCTCTACAGCTGGTTTGTAGTAATTGGGAAAAGCTGCATAGGATTCAATAGCTTTCATTAAGGAAGCTATATCTACGTTAGTTTCACCTGCTTTTAGCGCTTCCAATGTTTCAACTGATAGTCTTTCTATAAGAGCCGCGAATTTATCTTGTTCTTCGTTATTGCTTGTTTCAATTTCTTGATCTTTATTATTTGGCATTTTGTCCTTTATATCCATATATGTGGGTTAAAATCTTAGCAATAGCCGCATAAGCTTCTATAGGTATAAAACTATTAAGCTCAATTAGGCTAAGTATTTCCGCCAATTCTTCGTCCTGATGAACTGGTATATTTTCTTGACTGGCAATTTCTAGAATTTTTTCTGCAATAGTGCCTTTACCTGTTGCAAGAATCCTAGGAGCTACATCTAGTTCTTGATTATAACCAACCGCTATTGCAGTTTGTATTTTATGTCTATCATTTTTAGTATAATAATTCATATAATCAATTTAAAACTACAAAATCATGAACAACTGTAAGAATATTGTTTCTAAACTAATTGTCACTTGTTTTTTTGTTGGAAATATAAAATATGCACCAGGCACATTTGGCTCATTATTAGCATTTCCTATCAACTACTTATTGACTATATCAATCTTAAAATCAAGATTTTTATTGCCCATAGCAGGATTTTCTGACATGCAGCGTGAATTTGTAACTCTTGTGTTGTTTTTATTATCGGCCGTTGTGATTTTATCCATTATTGGCGTGATTGCAAGCAATTATTATATGAACAAAACTGGAAGCAAAGATCCCAAAGAAATAGTTATTGATGAGGTAGTAGGGCAGATGCTTACTTCGACTCTAACATTTTTCTCAGTTGCTTTCGTCCATAATTCGCCTTTAGGAAGCAAATATGATCCTGCTTTGATAGATTTAGTGTGCTATTTTATACTACCATTCATACTTTTTAGAGCTTGTGACATAATTAAGCCATGGCCTATAGGTTGGATCGATAAAAACATGCATAGTGGATTAGGGGTAGTGCTTGATGACTTAGTTGCAGGCTTTCTAGCTGCAATATTACATTTTGCTATAATATTTATGTTTATTTAAGACACATTCAGATATAAAGTTGCTCAAAGTATTAAAAAATTAATAGATATTATATTTATTAGGAATATAATTAGATTATACCTATCAACCTAATGAGAGGAAATAATGTCAACAACAGCCCCAAACATTACATTAAATCTTGAAAATGATTGCGATGTATTCGATCCAGAACCAGATGGACAAAGTCAAGCAAACACCACAAAAAGCTTAGAGGAACTAGACAAACTAAGAACAGAATGGATTGCATCCCGAGACACAAGAAAATTATTTCAAAAAGCTGTAGTCATCGCTTCAGAAAAAGATGATGGAGCCATTTCTAAAAAAGCAACACCATCTCTTTCTGAACCAGATGAAGCAGATACTGATAGATTTGATTTTTCTCAATTAACAGATATTATTGTTACTGGAGATTGTTTTACTTACTCTTGCTCCAGAGATTCTTTATCACTAGAGTATCATAGAGAAACTGATATGCTTGGTAATGGAGTAATGGAAGTATTTTAGTTCACAAGAGCTATGTTGCAATCTAAATTATAGATTTACAACGACTGTTTGATTTTACTTGGCTATTCTAGCTAGAATCTCTATAATAACGTATAAACATTATAAAAAGTAGTATATATGATAAGACAAATTTCGATATCTCTAATATCACTCGTATTATTATCTTCATGTAGTAAAAAGGATGATTTGCCAAATGCTCCCCAAGCAGCCAAAATAGCTCTAGAAACGAAGTTAGAGTGGGGAGATGTTCAAAGCGATAATTATGCATGGCTCAGAGATAAGGACTGGCCGAAATCTGTTAAGGACTCAAAAATTCTTGATCATTTAACAGCAGAAAATAAATATACTGAAGCTTTTTTTAATGATGAAAAAGAAAACCAAGAAAAGCTTTTTACAGAACTAAAATCACGTATAAAACTCACAGATCAAACTGTATCTATTAAGAGAGATGATTATTTCTATTATTCACGTGTAGAGGAAGATAAGTCTTATAATATATATTGTAGAAAACATGGTTCAATGGATGCTGCAGAAGAAATTATATTAGATGTAAATAAAATTGCCGAGGGGAAAAATTTCTCAGATGTTAATGTAGTGGTTAATTCACCAAATCATAAGTTGCTTGCTTATTCTGTAGATTTTTCAGGTGATGAAAGATATATGATTAAACTTATTGATTTAGAAAAAAAGGAATATCTTCCGGATCTAATCCCAGACACTCAAGGCGATATAGTATGGCATGAGAACTTAAACGGTTTTTTCTATGTTACAACAAATAAAGAAATGAGACATGATACTGTAATGTTCCATGAAATAGGCACAGATGTTAGTCAAGATAAAACAATATTTCATGAAAGTAACAAGCTTAATTACATCAGTATAAGTATGACAAATAGCAGAGGATTTGTTGTTATTGAGTCTAATACACCAAGCGATAGTGAAGCATATATTGTATCACTGCAAGATATAGATTTAAAACCAATATTGGTGCAGGCTAGAAAACCAAATATAAAATTCACAGTAAATCATAATGGTGATTATATTTATATTCTTACTAATGATAATGGGCCTAATATGAGATTATTACGTTCTAATATTAGAGATCTAGGAAATGATAGTTGGAGAGAATATATTCCTCAAGATACTCAAAAATATTTGCAAAGCTTTGAATTAACAGCAAATTATTTAATTTTAAATTACAAATCCGATGGATTAGCTTTTATCAAGATTTTACATTTAAATGATAGTACAGCTAAAGTAGTAACATTCCCTGATACTGCTTTTGTAGCTAAAGGTTTTTCTACAAATTTTACTGAGAATGATTTAAGAATTAGCTACTCATCACTAACTAAACCACAGACAATTTATTCCTATGATTTCGATAATTCTAAACTCATAACACTTAAAGAACAAGAAGTCCTTGGGGGCTTTAAATCTGAAGATTATAAAGTTGAAAGAGTATGGGCCCAAAATGATGGGCAGTCGATACCTATAAGCTTATATTACAAAAAATCTTTATTTAAAAAAGATGGTTCTAACCCATTGTTTGTATATAGTTATGGTGCATATGGAGTAGCAACTCCGCCTCAATTTTATATAACCACTCTCTCTTTAATAGATAGAGGTTTTGTGTTCGCAATACCGCATGTTAGAGGAGGCGATGATTTAGGCTATAAATGGTATGAACAAGCAAAGCTTCTAAATAAAAAGAAAACCTTTGAGGATTTGATTTCTTGCATAGAATTTTTAAACCATGAAAAATACAGTAAGCCACAAAATATAGTAATTTTTGGTGGCAGTAGTGGAGGTATGTTAATGCTTGCAGCTGCAAATATGCGTCCTGATCTTTTTAAAGCTGTAGTAACCCGCTATCCTTATGCTGATATACTAAACAGCCTTTTAGATGAGACATTACCTCTGACACCTGCTGGATATAAGGAATTTGGTAACCCTCATGACAAAGAATATTATAATTATATAAAATCATATTCTCCTTATGATAATATTGTAAAACGTGACTATCCTAGTGTCTTTATATTAAATGCATTATATGATACTCGCATTGGTTACTGGGAGGCAGCAAAATATGTAGCTAAGCTTCGAGAATATAAAACAAATGGTACTGTAACATTACTGAAAACAAATATGGAAGCAGGGCATTTTGGAGCCTCAGATAGATTTGAATATTTAAAAGAATATGTTGACCAATATATGTTTATATTCAAAACTTTTGGAATTAAGCCTTTTGAGGAAGAGAAGAAGTAAAGAGCATGAAACTGCTTACAAACGTCATCCTAGTGCTTGACACTAGGATCCATTTACAATTTTATGGATCATCTGGTCGGGGCCAGATGATGACGAATGGGGCTAAAGCCTATAACAATCAGCTTTTATAGTTTTCTTACATCAAGCTCAGATTACTCTAAAATGGGTCAATTAGCTTTTGGTATTAAACATGGTATCACATCTTTTCCAGCTGTAGTTCATTATGATGATGAAAGAGGAGATGAGTGTTTAAGATATATTGCTGCAAAACATACTCCGGGTCCAGTTCCAAGCGATGGCAAAGAAGGTGCTCCTGTTTTTGAATTAATTAAAGCTGCATATGAAGACTACAAGCCTGATTATGTAATAGCTGAAGGTTTCAATAAAAGTCAAACTGAATGGCTTATTCATACATGTGATAACCCAGAATATATAAATCAAGAGAATCCAGGAGAAGCTCTTTATGCAGTAATTCTGGCAAAGAAGAATAATGTTCGAGTTACTAGTGGTGAACCAGAAGATAAAGATATTTTGAAAGAAATTGAAAAACATGGTTATTCCAAGGATGATATGGCTGCTCTT
This sequence comes from uncultured Rickettsiaceae bacterium, assembly GCA_964538645.1. Classification (GTDB taxonomy): domain Bacteria; phylum Pseudomonadota; class Alphaproteobacteria; order Rickettsiales; family Rickettsiaceae; genus JAYUHP01. Next base: position 7,278 of record CAZIGS010000011.1, on the reverse strand, counting down.
TATCTTATCAGAGGAGTAGCTGAAGGATTTAGGAACAAAGCTATTAAAGAAGAATCTGAAATACCAACCTTTGTAAATAAGCTTGGTGAGGATTTTGAACAATTATTTGGTAAAAAATATAATTATGAGCATTGTAAAGAGTGGCTGACAAAAAATTATGGTAGTATGTGGAATGTTCGGAGTTTCAAAGAGACTGAGCGTACTGCTGGAGTTAAAGAAGGAGAGCCCTTACAAAGAGTAGCTCATGAGATAGGCATCTTACGTAATAAAGAAATCCTTACTACAATTTTGGATGCTAAAAAAGAGCATAAGAAAATTCTAGTTGTTTATGGGGGGTCTCATTATTACGTGCAGCATAAAGTGTTAGATAAATATTTCGGCCAGCCAAGATTTACTAAACCACCCTCTAAAGGCATAGATTGTGCAATTTTATGATGTTTTTATAAAATATATCAAAAACTCTCTCTCCAAAAATTGAGCCCAAGTCTAGAAGCAGTAGGTGGGGCTTCGTTAAGCAGTACTATTATGCCTAGTTCTTCAGATGGAATAAATCCTACAAATGTATTTATTCCTGCCATGAAGCCGCTATGGAAAATAAGGTTTTTATCTTTATTGTCTGGAGATTTAAATATTCTCCAACTGATTCCATAATATGATTCTACAGGGAATGTTAGATTCCAATGATATACATATGCATTGATGTAAGGTTCATAGAATATCTTCAAAGTGTCATTAGAAATCAGATCTGGTCTATAGAAAAACTCTAGCTTAAATAACTCTATCATTGCATCTAATGAAGCAAAAATTCCTGCAGAGGCTGGCACAGCGCTAGGGTAATATTGAGGGAATGGCAATTGGGTGAATCCAGCAGATTTTTTGTTTTTAATATGAGGGTAGGCTACATCAACATCTGGTGGTACGGTAGTTAAGAAAATTTCTTCAGTTTTAAGGGTTTTTTTGAGCTGGTCTATTGCATATTTCAAACTCATTTTTTCCTTATCTAAAACCTCGCTAGCAAGGCTAAAACATAGATTGCTATAAAAATAGCATTTACCAGGAAGGCAATGTTGTGGCAATGTCTTTAGTTTGTTAAGTATCTTTTGTCTAGGCATTCCTGCTTCAATATCTTGATTACCATTGATTCTATAGCCAGTAGTATTGCCTAAAATATTTCGCAAACTAACTTTGGATTTAAGGTATGGGAGAGAGTATTTTTTATCCAGATCCAGCTTTTTTTTATCAACCATTAATGCAATCGCTGTTGATGTTACTGTTTTTGATACTGAGGCTAAAGGCATTAATGTTGAGAATTTTATTGGCTTACTATTGCCTTTCATATTGCCAAAGCTTGTTTTATATACTACTGCACCTTTATGTAAAATAGCGACTACACCACCTTGCAAATTTGGTTTTTGCTCTTCGAGGGATGCTATATAGTGCATTACTTTGGCTGGTACATTATTTTGGTAAGTTTCTGCTTTTGCTATATTAGAGCATATTAGTAGAAAAACTGAGAAATATATGAGATTTCGCATTAGAGATTTTCTTTTTTAAAAAGTTTAGCATATTTTATCTTTGCAAACTAATCAATATGAAAACACCACCCAACCATCATCATCCTTATGGAATATATGTAGACGATCCTGTAGTTGCGCATTGCTCACTATATGATAGATATTGACTGCGTTGGCAACCAGATATGTAGTCAATTGTAGTGATTTAAAAAATTAATAGCCAAAAGTTAAAGAATTAACTATAATAAAATTACATGGTCAATTTAAGGAGAAATTTTTATGAGAAGTAAGTCTTCATACAACTTTAATACAGGAACATTTTCCAATCATTCGACAAAGCCGTTTCAATTGTTATCATATTATCTACATAAAATCAAAGACTTTGTTAGTTCTATAGTTAGCTCATACGAACCAAAAAAAGCTTCATTAGGTTTTGGAGAAATAGATGGGAATGTTAGAAAATTGACGGATTCAGTTTTTGAAAATGCAGACTCTGATACTGAAGATAGAACTCCATCCTCTCCAACAACTCCTAAATATTCTCCTGTGGATGGAATAAATAAACAATTTAGCTTTGAACTTGGAGAAATAGATTATTCAAAGGCTATAATACCACTCAGAACAGACGGAGACAGGATAGTAATGCCACTTCGTGATTCTCAGAAATATAAACGTGCAGAGAAATTTTCTAAATCAAAACAGAAAACAGAGATCATAAATAAAGCTTCATCTGTTGAAAGCGCATTGGTGGATAACCATCATGTAACAGATGACCATAATCCAATTACTAGTGAAGTTATTGGAGTAGATACATGTTGTTCAAGTATATTAACCGTGATTTAAATAATAAACTATGATCTTGATTCATCATGGTTGTGATGATGGAATTGCTCACCATTATAGATCACGTCATTGCGAGGAGCCTGGAAGGCGACGTGGCAATCCATATATATAAAGCTTTTGAAGGCAGTTTATGGGTCACCGCTTCGCATCTTCGATGCTCATGATGATGACGACGTTGGAAGCCAAATATCCCCTCAATATCTATATATAGTGAACAATGCTGTAATGATTACATAATTCTTTTACACAAAATAAGATTTATATGCTATCATGGCTAATATGCAAAAACTATTTACTAACCCCAAAATTAATGGCGCGGCTTTAGCTATTTTAGCTGCGTTATCTATGAGTGTCTCAATGGCGCTTGCAAAGCATCTAAGCAAAGACATACCTACATCTTTAGTAGTATTTGTTAGAAGCTGCTTTGGAATGCTGTTTTTTATGCCATTATTGTTACGTAACATAGATCAGAGCTTTAAGACCAGCAAATTATGGCTTCACATCCTGCGCGCTTGTTTTACAGTATGTTCAATGCTTTGTACATACTATACTTATAGGCATTTACCAGTTGCGTTTGCTACTTCTTTGGGAATGACATCAGCATTATTTACAACTATATTATCTTGGGCAATATTGAAAGATTATATTGGGCCAATAAAATGGTTTGTTCTATTCATAGGATATTGTGGTGTTGTATTAGTGATAAGGCCTACATCTTTTATATTAGATTTTGGAATAATCACAGCTTTGCTTGCTAATATACTAGCTTCTTGTTCTATAATTAGTGCAAAAATACTTTCTAGAACAGATTCTACAATTACGATCATGTTATATTCGAATATATGTATAATTATTTTTTCAGCAATGTTAAATGTTAACGGATGGCAAATCTTAGAGATGAAAGACTTGTTGCTTTTATCAGGAACTGGTTTGCTAGGAGTTACGACGCAGTTTTGTTCTATGTCAGCGTTAAAATTTTGCGCTCCTTCATTTTTAGCTCCTTTTGAATATACAAGAATGTTTTTTGGAGTATTAATTGGGTTGTTTATATTCCAAGAAATCCCTACATTATATGCAGTTATAGGTAGTGTAATCATTATTTGCTCAACCTATATGCTAACTTATATTGAAAAAAAGTGATACCGAAACACACTCGAAACAACGATGAGTAAAGACAAAAATAATATACGCAAACTCTACTTACTTATTCTTGGTATAGTAATTATTTTATGTTGCTTTAGTGTTTTTATTAAAAATAAATATAGTTACAACATAGTTTTTCATGAACAGACTCAATTTGGAGATATTTGGGTTACAGAGCGTGATCAATTTAGGCTTTTAAGTTTTGATTTTCCACCACTCAACGTACAAAGCAGAATATTAATAGATAATCCTGATATTTTAACTATAGGATACACACAATTTATTACCACCAGCATTTTATTTTATAATGATGCAAGAAATATTTTAATTATAGGTCTAGGGGGAGGGGCTATTCCTAGAGCTTTATCCTACCTGCTACCAGATGCGACAATAGATATAGTAGAGCTTAATCCAAAGATAGTGGATATAAGTCATAGGTTTTTTCATTTTAATCCATCATTACATAATAAAATTCATGTAGAAGATGGTATAAAATTTGTAAATGATTCCGCTAATGGCATATATGATATAATAATTCTAGATGCATTTAACGAAGATTATATACCTTCAGATATATTATCATCCAAATTTATGAAACAAATATCTCGTATAGCAACAAATGACGGATTAGTATTATTCAACGGATTCACTGCTAGCCCTATATTTAAACTAGAAACTAATCTATTTGAGCAGAATTTCAAGACTGTATATAGCTTTATAATAGATAATAATCGTATTATTATCTCAACTAATAGATCGGATATAAATTTTGACCCAAAACTAATTTTGGACAAATATAAGAATTCATTATCAAAAATAGGTATCAGCCCTGATTCATTAAATGAATGGTATAGAACCCCAGTTATCTTTACGAGCTCTGATGATACTAAAACTCTATGAAGAATAATTTTACACCTATAACAATCAAGATGACTCCAGTAGTGCGCTCAATCAAATAACCAATTCTGCTGAATTTTTCTCTAGTATTTTTGCCTGATAGAAATAATACTACAATACTAAACCACGACATAGTTAAAACAAAATTTATCAAACCATATATTATCATTATTAAAGTTGGTGTATCTGGAGAAACTACAATAGAAAATAGGCTTATAAAAAATAACATACATTTGGGATTCAGAGCATTTGTCAGAAACCCAGACCAAAAGGCACTAAGGGGAGATATATCCTTTTTGACTTCTATGGCACCAAATGCAATACCAGATTTCTTCACCTTAACACCTTTATACCCTATATAAATTAGGTAGCTAGCGCCTAAATATTTTATTCCTATTAAAACCCATGGGCTCTCTAATATTATCACTCCAAGCCCAAGCAGAATATATGATACGTGGAATAATGTGCCTGTCGCAATACCTAAAGCTGTTAATAACCCTGTCTTCCTTGAATAAATAAGACTATTTCTGATAATCACTGCAAAATCTGGCCCTGGGCTTATGAGTGCTACCATAATTAATCCAGCTACAGCTAATATTTGTTCTAAATATTCTAAAACAAGCGATATCATTTATTTCTCCATCTACTTTAATAATACAATATTTTGTATATGATAGAACATTTGTTCAGAAATAAAATATATAAAAGAGTAATGATGGTGGTGTGTCTGTAAACCCACATTGATTTCACCTCGTGGTGCTAAAACCTTATAATTGTACAAATAATTTTTTATATAGCTATAAAGAGATTTTAGAATAACTGTTTTTAGGAGTTATAAGATGAATAAATTCAAATCTCTTTCAATAATTTATTGGATAGTTTCTTTTGAGGTGATTTCATATTTTATGGGCCTTATAACAAGAAATAATATGGAGTGGTATAAATTATTAGAAAAATCCTCTTTAACTCCACCATCATATATATTTCCTATTGTTTGGACTATACTTTACGCTATTTTAGCTGTCATCGGGTATTTTTTATATATAGAAAGACACAAGGTAGAAATAAAACCAATTGCATTATTATTTTTTATACAAATGCTTTTTAATTGGTTATGGACACCATTATTTTTTGGGTTGCATGAGCCTAATATTGCTTTATTGTTTTTGTTTTCAACTATCTTTTTCACGGGTTTTATACTAACAAAAACAATAAATTCATATAAGCCAATATTTTACCTATTATTACCATATTTTTGCTGGATTATCTTTGCCGGATATTTGAATTTAGTTATTTGTATTTTAAATTAAGATGGAGCCTAAGTATTTTGATTGCTAGACATTTATTGATATTCGAAGTCTTTATTTAAATAGGATATAAGAGTTACTGAAAATATATAATATACTGTTTCTCCTTGCTAATTTCTAGGTTGTGAGGCTGTACTTAAGTATTTACTTAAATAAGTGCAGTTGTTTTGAAGATCTAGCTAATAAAATCTTCTCATGCGCTATAAGAAACAAAAAATTATAGGAATAAGGCAGAAAAGACTGTGGTTAGAATTCTCCGGAAAACTGAATCCGAAGGACCAACCTTCATCTCATATATAGCTGTCAGAAGAAGTTAGCAGTAAGAAAACTTCCTCTTTATCTACAGCTCTCTTTCCATAATATAAATTATACGACTGAAATTTGTTAGCGCAAAGTAGTAATGTCGTAAACGTGCAAAGTTAAAATGTCGTATTTCAGGATGAGTTTGTTAGAGTCAAATGACTTATACAAATAAATCTGAGGTACGCTATGAAGCTGTTGCGTAGACCTATATTATTTATTTTGCTTTTTTACAAATTCTGATTTTAGACTCATTGAGCCAATGCCATCAATTTTACAATCAATATTATGATCACCTTCAGTAAGCCTAATAATCTTTACTTTCATTCCCACTTTTATAGTAGAAGAAGCTCCTTTGACTTTTAAATCTTTAATTACGGTCACAAAATCGCCATCATTTAATAAATTGCCATTGGCATCATGCACTAGAAGCCTATCATCATCTGCGATCATTTCGCTTTTTGACCATTCATGAGCGCATTCTGGACAAATATACACATTATCATATTCATATGTAAGTTCAGAATTGCATTTTGGGCATGGGGGCACATCATTCATAACTAACTCTCTTAATTTCTATCATTTTCAGAATTTTAGCAAATAATAGAAAAATTTATACTGATATCCTTGAATATGCTAAAAAAAGGGCTAACGAACCCCCTCAAATAAAAAGAAGTAGATCAGCTCCTAGGTCAAATATTTAAGTTGATAAGAAACTTGTTAAACTATGTTATCATCAACAAATAAATTAAACGAATCCCCTGATGTAACTGGGAGAGATGCACCAAATTCTTCCTTTGTTTGTTCAGAAGAGGTAATATAAGGAAGCCAATCAAAGCCAAGTTTATTTCCTATTCTCCATTGATAAATTTCCTTTGGTTCAGTTCCAGTTGTTGCATCATAACAAATAAATAAATTGCTAGGATCATAGGGGATATGTGATTCTAAAGACTTTAATAAAGCAAATTCAGTAAATATCTCGCCAGTTCGAGAATCTATACCAAAATCATAAGTACATCCTTCATGTAAGGCTGCTGTCTTAACCTCTACTATACCACTAAGATCAATATGCATAAGAATTCTGGGATCCAGTATACTAATTTATGGATCCCAGATCAAGTACAGGATGACAATTTCTAGTTTAGTTAGCAGTTAAGATCTTTTTGGCTTATCACTTTTGTGATACAAGCATCTGACCATACATTTAAAGATGTTTCTATCATATCTATAACACTGTAAAATGGCAAAATCAGGCCCAAAATTTCTATAGGAAT
>CAZIGS010000010.1:0-15321 GCA_964538645.1 uncultured Rickettsiaceae bacterium | reverse complement strand
TTGGATCATCTGGTCGGGGCCAGATGATGACGGATGGAGCTAAAGCCTATAACAAACCCCATCCTCAGCCCCTTAGTCGTCATCCTCGGCGCCTTAGTAGTCATCCTCAGCCCCTTAGTCGTCATCCTAGTGCTTGACACTAGGATCCATAATGCATAAATGGGTCCTCGGGTCTACGCCCGAGGATGACGAATCGTGCTAAAGCCTATAACAATCAGCTTTTATAGTTTTCTTACATAAAGCTCAGGTTAGTTATGAATATTTTGGAATTGCGCACGATATATCAATCTGATCATTGCAAGCAAATGTGAAGCAATCCATACATATGAAAATCAAGACTTAGGCACACAATTTTAATATAGTGATCAGCTAGTTTAAGTGATTCAAGTAGTGACTTAAAATGAACAAGAAAGCATTATTATATAGCTCATAAATTATGACAGACCCAAGCTTTAGTATCAATAATTATAGCACTCAAAATATCATATCTAAGTTTATTTCAAAATCACTTTTCACATGTTTTTTTTAAAGCTAAATTCATTTCTGTAAAACCTGCTTTTGTATTTTCCCAAATAGATTGAGGCATCATATAAGTTAAAATCCCTGTGAATATTTCCTCTTGAATAAATTTAGTAGAATTTTCACCATTTTTTTCTAAAATAAATCTATGCTCGCCATCAAACAACCCAGGAAGTAAAAACTTCCCTTTCCAAATCAGGCTTTTTTCTTCCATCAATTCTATAATTTTAGGGCGAAATTTCATTGAAGCTCCATTAGGCGGGCTAATAGTTACTTTAAGACCCTCGCCTATAGCAAGATTGCCACTAATTTCTTTTATAAATGGATTCCATTTTGGAAACTTAGAAAAATCAGTAAGTATTTTCCATATTTTCTTCTGAGATGCTTTAATTATAATGTCCGTATGAATTATCTTTGCCATTACTAATCTTCTTTAAAATCAAGTATAAACTTATCATGATTTTATGATTTTTCCAAATGAAATACCGTTTATTTTATTGTGAAGATTTTTTTCTATTAATCCGTACTAAATGATTTAAAAACTCAATTATCAAAGAAAAGACTATTGCTACATACAGATATCCTTTAGGTATATTAATCCCAAAGCCTTCGGCAATAAGACTAAATCCAATCATTAAAAGAAATCCAAGACAAAGTATAACTAAAGTAGGGTGAGAGTTTATTAACCTAGTTAAAGGGTTACTAGCAACCATCATCACAATAACAGCTATTAATGTCGCACTTATCATAATCGATACATCACTAACCATCCCTATAGCCGTAATAATAGAATCTACTGAAAACACAACGTCAATGATTATAATTTGAGTAATTACAGGCCAGAATGATTGATATTTATTTTGCTTCTGTGCCTTATTAATATCGCCCTCTATACGTTCGTGAAGCTCTACAGTAGCTTTAAACAGTAAAAATATACCTCCGGCTAATAATATTAAATCACGTCCAGAAAAACTTTTTTCATTAATTTCAATCAATGGAGATCTAAGACTTGCAAGCCATGCTATGCTAAAAAGAAGTGCGATTCGTGCAATGAGCGCTAGACTAATTCCAATAAAACGTGCTTTATTCCGCTCATGAGGTGGCAATCTTTCAGCAACAATTGATATAAAAATTAAATTATCAACACCTAATACAACTTCTAAAATAACTAACGTAATAAATCCCCAAAAAGCTGTGGGGTTAGTGATCCACTCCATATATCCCTTTTAAAAAGCTCTGATTTAATTTAGCCTATTTGTGTAACTGTTTCAATTAAAGAATACTAGTAGAGTTGTGAAATAAAATTATAGTGCTTTTATGGTTATTATTAAAATAAAAGTAAACTAGAAGATATAGCTTGAAAAAACAAGATTGATATATAGAATTCTAAAGATAATCAATCTTTATTCTCTGAGGTGAGTCAATGAACAAAATTCAAAATAATAAATTATACTTTTCCTTAACTGCTATATTATTTTGCCTTACAAGTGTACTCAATGCTACTAATAAACTCATAATATGCAGTTTTATATTAGTTGCTTTAGCTTTAACGGCAAATTCTATATCTGAATTATTTGGCAAAGCAAAAGCTGTAACAAGTATCATATTGTCTCTGTTGGTCGCTACTATACTATCATGGAATATCAAATATTATATTCACGGAATCAAGGTAGATATTATTTTACTTGGATCTTTTACAGCAGTATTATTATCTACATATTCTAGTATGATTATAGTATCTAAACTAAAAGCAAATTATAGTTTTATTGCTAGAAATTTCTTAGGACTGATTGCTGCTTCAATTATGGATAGTGCAATTATGGGAACTGTTTTATCTACAAGATTCTCGGTCAATAAAGTATTTTCAATATTTGTTAAGGATGTAGCATTTAAATTTGTATATTCACTTACAGCTACTCTGCTTCTATGGACTGTATTTTATATATTAGAGCAAGTTAAAGTGAAGAAAGTTTAGAAACTTGCAAAAAATAATTACAATAGCTATTGACAATTGCATTTCTAATCTGTAAGATGCACAACTATCATAATATGGTTATTCAGAGTGGCTGTATTATGCGGGTCTAAATTAGACCCTAAGGCCAGATTTTGCAGATGCTGTTTTTGTGGTTTTTCTCAATCTTGTTTTGGTGAGAACAGTATCTTTGATTTTAAAAATTTTTAGTAAAAGTCCTCATATCTCTATTCCCTCAGAGCTTTTACTAGAGTTTGAAGCAAATCGTAATTTTTGGCCTTTAAATAATCTTTTCTAAATAATACTTGTAAAGCTTCTATAATAAGGATTGTAGTACGCGAAATTGACTACGTTATTGCCTGTTTTTGGCGCAGAAAACTCAGTATAGCATATTCTATCAGACTCCGAAGCAATGCAGTCCTGTCATTCCAGCGCAGGCGAGAGTTCAGAAAGCGTCATACAGGTCTTAAGGGGATTCATAAATTATTAACCTAGATCATAGCTTCCCGTCGGATGAAGCAAAAATAGATTGCTTCCCTGTTTTTTGTACTCATTATCAATGACTTTTTGGTACAACGCACTCCTATTTCTTATACAAATCAGATTATTTAGCTATAAGCTCGTCATACACTAACTTACTCACCTTTGCTACGGCTTCTGCGTGTTCTTTAATATTGCCTTGGCTGTCTGACATAGAATATATAGAAATAGCTATATGACCACCATTATTAGGTAAATATATAATTCCTACGTCGTTACAATATCCATAATTAGTGCCAGGCACATCTATATCCCACCAAGTTCCAGTTTTATGCACTAGCTTTGCGTCTTTAGGTAAAAATTTATTCAGCCTATATCCATCCCAACTACGACCCATAATATCTAATAGCAAATCACTATTTGCCTTAGTAAGTAATATATTATTATATAGACTCACCAATAAATGCGTCATGCTACGTGGAGTTGCAGTATCTTTTGTATCCTCATAAAATTTCTTATATTGGCGCTTTTTTGTATCATGAGAGGCTTCCTCTCTCCATTTTAGCCATTTTTCTCTTGTCCATGTAGATTTGGGCGGAATAGTTTCAAGACCACTAGTATCTTCGTAAAGCTGCATTATTGATCTATTTACATAAATATCTTCAAAGCCTTTTGCTTTTAAGTATTTAAATACTTTATCAGGACCACCAACAAGACGTAGTACAGCATCACTAGTGCTATTATCGCTTATAAGAATCATGGGCTCTAGAAGATTAGCTACAGACATAGAAAGACCTGGGTGCCTAAGATAATATCTGAGCATCCCAGAACCAAGAGCTGAATCTGATGTATGTAGATTCACCATTTGGCTGAGCTTAATCTTATTTTGCTCTACTAAATAGAGCAAATATATAGCTATAGGTAGTTTCTCTGTACTAGCCATCTTAAATCTTTCATCAGATCTATAATGAAAAAATCTACCAGATTCTATATGAATAGCGCTTAATCCGATTTTGACTTTGGATGTTTTTTCTATATGAGCTATTTTGCGTTCAATGTAATTTTGGGATGCAAATATATTGTTATGCAAACTAAGTAATAAAAACAATAATGTAACAAATGCTATTCTCACTTCTAACCCTATAACGATAGATTTGTTATATTAACTACCTACAAGATTTTTTGCAATCATATAATATATTTGAAATATATCAGCAACTGCTTATAATAACTTACATGAAAAATCCTAACAAATACCAGGTAATTATAATTGGGGCTGGAGCAGCGGGGCTTATGGCCGCTTGGCAATCTGCCACATCGCAAAAGCGTGTTTTACTCATAGAACATACTGATAAAATTGGTGAAAAAATTCGTATTTCGGGAGGCGGAAGATGTAATTTTACAAATCTTTTCGCAAGTCCTAATAACTATATTTCGAATAATCCTCATTTCATGAAATCAGCTTTTGCAAGCTATAGCCAGCATGATTTTATCAAACTAATAGAGTCGTATAATATATCATATCACGAGAAAACTTTAGGCCAGTTGTTCTGCGATGGATCATCTAAACAGATCATTGATATGTTGGTTGATCTATGCAATAAAGCGGGCGTGGAAATTAAAATAAATTGCTCAGTTAGTAATGTAAGCAAAAGCAATCATTTTACACTCAATACTAATCATGGTGAATTGACTACTGATATGCTTATAATTGCTACAGGTGGGCTTTCGATTCCAAAAATGGGAGCCACGGATTTTGGATATAGGGTTGCAGAGCAGTTTGGAATTAAGATAGTAGCTACCCGCCCTGCCCTTGTACCGCTAACTATTCGAGAAGAAAATAAAGAATTTTTCACTGCTTTAAGTGGAGTATCCAATGCTTCTGTTGTATCTTATGGAAATAGATCATTTAAGGAAAATATTTTATTCACTCATCGAGGACTAAGTGGGCCTGCGATTTTACAAATTTCTTCTTATTTGAAAAAATTTGAAGATGAAGAAATAATCATCAATTTACTACCATCTATAGATTTAAAAAAGCAATTTATTATAGATAAAAACTTGAAACAAACACCATCAAATTATTTAAAAACCTATCTTGCTAATAGATTAGTAGATTCCATATCCGAAAATGGATGGAATAAAAATATTACTGATTTAAAGAAGGAAAATTTAAATAACATCGCAGATAAGATAAATTATTTTCGGGCTCCAATCGGTGGAAGTGAAGGTTATGCAAAAGCAGAAGTAACAGTAGGTGGAGTTGACACTGATCAGCTTTCATCTAAGACTATGGAGGTGAAAAATGTCCCAGGGTTATTTTTTATTGGAGAGGTAGTTGATGTTACAGGTTGGCTCGGTGGGTATAATTTTCAATGGGCATGGTCATCAGGCTTCGCAGCTGGAAATGCCGCAAGGAAAGCGGCACTAACAAATGATGCGATAGATTTTCCAGTAGTTTGAGATTAGATAATCCCCATTTTATAGCTATTTTTTCAGTAATTTTTGGTAAGTTTTCAAGCCATTTTTTGCCCTCAGAACCATAAATATTGATTATATTATTTTTAAAAATAGACATTATTTCAATCTAAATATAGTTTCACTTACAATCTTAAGATGCTTTTGTCTCTCTACTTCCCAAGCCTTAGTAATTGCTGCGCGTGGAGCATTCGGATAGTCTTTTATATATTGCTGAATGAAATTTATATAAGCCCATTCTACTTTTGGAGTAGTTCCTAGATTTTTACGCTTATCATATTCTACAACCCACATATCTGCAAATTCCTTATATGTAGGTGGATTGCCTTGAAGCCAAAGATCATTTATCCAATCAATTCCAAATGCTGTAAAATGAAAATATTCTCCTACTAACTTCTTAAAAAATATCCTGGTTTTTAAATCATTTTTATAAGATCCTTTCAGAATAAGTGTATCTGGATGTAGTGGATAGACCCCTCCTTTCCTAGCCTTAGAAATTTCAGGGAATTTTGGTTCTAATATTATCTCTCCAGTTTCTATATAATGGAGTATTCTAGCAATAATAGCGCCCTTTTTTCCTTTGTCATTGATCGAAAGATTTTCGCATATATGTTTTAATTCTTCTACACGAAGAAAAACTAGAGATTGTTTTAATATTTCTAATGGCTTTTTATCTACCATTTTACCATCATTTCTGGTAAATCTTGTTCAGAAAATATAGAATATGTTTGAAGAATAGCCAATTTGTCATCTTGGCGTGGCCAGCCTCCTTTCTTTGTATATTCAAGTTGAAAACCAAGTTTGAGTGGTACTTTTGTACTAGCGGTATTTTCGCTATCACAATAAATTTCTACTTTTTTAGCTTTTAATATTTTGAATGCTAAGAAAGTCATTGCCAAAGCAGCTTCTGATGCAAACCCATTCCCTCTTTGGGTTTTTCTAATAAAATAAGAAACGCCAAATTGTGGGATCTGCCAATTAGCTTGAAAAGATGGGAATGCACATCTTCCGATAATATCATTTGATTTTTTATCTATGATAATATAGCGGATAAATTCACGTAGGATAAATTCTGCGTGATGTTTCCGACAATCTTCTTCTACAGACTCTATAGAAGGTTTTATAGAAGGCCAGCTAAGCCATTTAACATAATCCTCATAGCCATCAATAATTGCTTCGTGTAATTTCTTGCCAAAACCGGCTTTTGGCATTTGAAGCTTTAATCTAGGGGTTTCAATTAGTTCTGGTAAATCAACGAGAATTTTATTCACTTGCTTTCTTTCATAAATTGAATTTGTAGAGATAATATACTTCGAAAAATATAAGTCAATGATATGAGCAATCCATAGATTAGTATTTCAAACATAAACCTTAGAAATTGTTATCAGGTCCTCTGTTTTTTATTATTGAATAAGCCTCTAAAGCTTTTTTTCTAGATATATTTATGTCAATAATTGGTTTTGGATATGTTACACCTAAAGTTACTCCAGCTTTTTCTAAAATTTCTTTGGAGGCCTCCCATGGTTTAAATAAATATTTCATTGGAATATGTTGTAGTTCCGGAACATATTTCTTGGTATATTCTCCCTCAGGGTCAAATTTCTCTCCCTGCAAAACTGGGTTAAATATTCTAAAATATGGCGCAGCATCTGCTCCACTACCTGCCACCCATTGCCAACTAGCACTGTTGCTTGCAAGATCAGCATCAAGTAAATGTTCGAAAAACCACTTAGCACCATATCTCCAATCTATCATAAGATTTTTGACTAAAAATGATGCTACAATCATTCTTACCCGATTATGCATATAACCTGTTTTATAAAGCTCTCTCATACCAGCGTCAACTATAGGGTACCCTGTCATTCCCTTTGACCAAGCTTGGAATAAACTATCATCATATTCCCAAGGAAAATTATCGAAAGTTTTTTGAAAATTTTTATTTGGTAATTCTGGAAAATAATAAAGCAAATAATAAGAAAATTCTCTCCATCCTATTTCACTTAAAAAACAATCTACTCCAAGAGTTTTTGTAGGGTCTTTTTCTAGTTCTGATAAGCTAGCCCAATATATTTGATTTGGAGAAATCTCACCAAAATGTAAATATGGCGATAATTTGGATGTACCATTAATGCCAGGATAATTTCTTTTTTCTTTATAATCTCCAATATTATTATCTAGAAAATAATATAATTTATTTTGTGCAGCATGTTCACCAATATCCCATATTTCTTCTATTGATTTATACCATTTGATAGTTGGTAAAAGCTTTAAATCTGATATTTGAGTTTTATTTTGAATATCATATATTATATCCATTTTATTAGGGGCGAGTATAGGTGTTCTTGGCTTTTTGGCATTAGAACATCCATTTCGATAAAATGGGGTAAAAACCTTATAAATAGTACCATCAGATTTCTTTACATCTTCTGGATCCCATAAAAGAGAGGCGTTAAAGCTTTTTACTGCCACTCCCATGCTCTTTAATTCAGCTTCTAATTTATTGTCATTTTTTATATCAAATGGCTCGTATATTTTATTATAAAAAATAGATTTTATTCTAAAATCTTTACTTTCTATAAGCTGCATAAGAATATTTTGTGGATTTCCAATATAGATATTTAACTTCTTATCTAAAGCGTTATTAAGACTCTCTAGAGAATTATGTAACCAATATCTACTTGCACCACCAATTTTAGCTTCTAGTGCTTCTTCACTATTTAATATGTATATTGGAAGAATGTTGCCATATTTTGAAGCTTCAAAAAGAGCAGGATTATCTGAGATCCTAAGATCTTTTCGAAACCATACAATATTTACTTCCATAGTCATTATAATAATATTATTTTAAATTATTTGTCCTTTGGTTTTTCCTATAATTTATTTTACTCCTATAGCAAAGACCTCAAACCTTCTCTATAGCTGGAATATTTTAATTTTAAACCAATCTGCTCTTTAATTTTTTTATTAGAGATTTTTTTGCTGCTCATGTAAAATTCTCTCATCATATCAGATAGTTTAGCATGTTCAAAACTAATAAGTTTTGGGAGCTCTAAATCGAGTAATTTAGCTCCATACTCTATTACCTCATGCTGAGGTGCAGGTAAATCATCAGATAAATTATAAATATTACTGTGTTTATCTTTTTCTAAAGAAAGAGTTAGAGCTGCTACAATATCATCTATATGAATCCTTGAGAACAATTGACCCTCTTTAAATATATACTGCACAGACCCGTCTTTTATCTTATCTAAAACACTGCGATTTGGGCCGTAAATTCCTGAAATCCTCATTATTATAGTTGGAATATTGAGATTTTCTCCAAGACTTATCCATTCCAACTCAGATTCGCGCCTTATTCTTGCTCGATTATTTTCTATCTTCAAAATTGAATTTTCATCAACCCAGTTACCTTTATAATCCCCATATACTGATGTCGTGGATAAATAACATATATATTCAAGCTTAGGAGCATTTTTAATTAGATCTGAGAATTCACGCAAAACAGGCTCACCAGCACTATTATCTGGTGGTATTGTGGATATTATATGTGTTGTAGTACTAAGTTCTTTTTTTATTGAATCATATTGAAAATTTACAACTGAAGGTAATTTATAATTTTCTGAATTTCTTGAAGTTGATATGATTTCATAATTCTC
This sequence comes from uncultured Rickettsiaceae bacterium, assembly GCA_964538645.1. Lineage (GTDB taxonomy): Bacteria > Pseudomonadota > Alphaproteobacteria > Rickettsiales > Rickettsiaceae > JAYUHP01. The sequence goes on along the minus strand of CAZIGS010000010.1, from coordinate 6,216 downwards.
TATATTTAGACATAAAGCTTTAGCAACATAACCATAGCCAAATATGAGTAATTTATTTTTCATGATATATTATCTTTAAAATGTTTTAGAAGAAAAATATTTATATCTTCTAGCTGTGGTAAGCTTTCATGAATATATGCATAATTGAAAATCAGTTCTACAAATATCCACAAGCTCAAACAAAACTATATTTTATTCTTCCAATTTGTCTCACATCTATCTGAACTTATACAATAAAATCAGGCATTGCTAACTAATTATATGCAGCAATTCCAGTTATTTTTTGATAACGTTCTTGCTACATAGAATATTTAAAGATATAATAAACGAAATTTGGGATGTCGTTTGGTCACTCACTTGTTAAGGATCCTCATGAAGTTATAAAGCTTACACTTAATATAAGCAAAGAATCTGCGTTGATGGAGTTGAAGGTATACTATGTCCAAAGATTCAGCAATAAAGCTATTTCCTGCTCTACATAAATTACAGTTTCCAACTTTGATAATTCATCGCAATCAATATATTATACCTTTATATGCTGCTAAAGAAATCAAAGATGCAATAGAAGAGTAAAGGATTGTTTCTTTAGACAATTGTGGATATTTTTCATATATATAAGCCAAAGGATTTGTTTAAATCTATTAGAACGTTTTTATCTGAAACAAATAGCACTAACTTATTAAAAAATACACTAAAAATGTTGGACCCAGAAGTAGAAGAAAAATTTTATACAAATAAAAAAAATATTGATGGTTTAGAATTTACTAGAAGAGAAATAGATATAATTTCTTGCATTATAAATGGAAGAGTTTCTAATAAAGAAATAGCCAAGGTGCTTGATATATCTTTTAGAACAGTGGAAGCAAATAAAAATAATATCAACAGAAAACTTCGTGCTGTTACTAATCTTACAGTAAGAGATTTTATAGAAAAATCTAGTAAATATCAGATTGTAAAGCAGCATTATTATTATCTAAGCAAAGATAATAATTTTAGTGAAACATATAATTCTAACGAAAACTTTAAGCCAGAAAATAATGACTATAATAGAGCCCATACGCTTATAAAAGATAAAGTTAAAAACAGGAGCAAATTCTGGGTTTTACTTATACCGATAGCAGTCGCAATAGTTTTATATTTTAATTTAGATTGCTTTAAAGATCATCACCCACAAATTACTTCTGATTTAATAATACCTCCCGATAATTTTCTCTTACAAAGAAACTCCCTAACAAACAAGATAAACAACAATCTAAAAGCAAATAATGCCGATATACACATTACAGCGATTGTTGGAATTGGTGGAGCTGGGAAAACTACCTTAGCAAGAATATATGCAAAATATATAAAAAATATACCCATAATATGGGAGATAAATGCTGAGACTAAAGAGACATGTTTAAAGTCTATTATAGAACTTGCTTACCTACTTGCAGATAGCGTAGAAAAGAAAAAATACTTAAAAGAAGTGGAGCAAATTTCTGATGTTGGTATAAAGAATAAACAATATTTGAATTTTGTTAAATCCTCGCTAAGAGAAAAATCAAATTGGCTTCTAATATATGATAATCTAGAAAATTTCAGTGAAATTAATGAGTTTTTTCCACATGATCCAAACAATTGGGGAAAAGGAGAAATTATTATTACTACAAGAAATGAAAATATTGCAAAGACTGGACATTTAACAGAAGAAAATATAATCAATATTGGAGAATTAAGCGAAGAAGAGAAGCTTACATTATTTTCTAAAATATATTGGCAAAAAAAGACAGATAAATTATCTGAAACTGAATTTCAAAAAACCATAAGATCTTTGAAAAATCTTCCCCCATTTCCTCTAGATGTATTTGTAGCAGCATATTTTCTTAGAAGTACAGAAATAGATTTTGATGAATATCTTATAAATATAAAAACCAGTGAAAATACTTATAAAAAAATAGGTCAAGAATTACTTAAAGAAGTAACTGATTATAGCCAGACAAGGCACGGGATTATTTCAAGCTGTTTAAAAAAATTATCCGATAATAATCAGGATTTTAAAGATCTACTTACATTCATTGCATTTTTAGATTCCCAAAATATAACTTATGAACTTTTATCCAAATATAAAAGTTATTCAACAGTTAGTGATTTTATATATAAGCTTGCAAAAGATGGTTTAGTTACAAAAAACTCTAAAGCCATATCTATACATAGAAGCACCCATAATATAATGTTAGAATTTGTTAGAACTAATTTCTCACAATCTGAAAAAAAGGAATTTTTAGCAAATAATTTTCATATTATAGAAGATTCTTATGAATCTATGATAAAAGGAAAAGATTATCATGCTATGCTTTTTCTATTGCCACATGTTAAATCATATTTGAAAGCTCTAGATATTATTGATATTTCGTCAAAAATAAAAAGCAGATATGAATCTGATTTATATGATATGCTAGGATATATCAAATGGAAAACTGAAGGTAATTTTTTAGAAGCAAAAAATTATTTTCAAATAGCTTTGGACAAAAATCAAATTTCAAACCATCTTTCTCAGAAAAGGCTTGCTATTTTATATAATAATTTGTCAGAAACGCTAAGTGATACTGGATTTTTACAAGAAGCTATAGAATATTCCAAAAAAAGTCTTACATATTGTAATTTTCCTGGAGCTGAGTTACTTAAAACTAACAATTTAATATCAATAGGGTCAAATTATGGATCTTTATGTGATATAAATAAATCAATCTCTTATCTTCAAAACTCTCTAGAGGAAGCCAAAAAATTATCTGAAGCAGAGTCAAAGCACCTAATAATAGAAATATACACCCAATTATCTTATGTTTACCTTTTAAATTATATAAATAAGACAGAAGCTAAAATGGCAGTTATTTATGATAATAAGGCAATGGAGCTGGCAAATACACTCAGGCTTTTTAAAACAAATGATAAGATTCCAGATTCTGTTACATGTGATTCAGCAAGGTTACAATGGAGACATGCTAAGCTAATGCATACAGTATTTGCTGATTTTGAAAATTCATTTAAATGGTTGGAAAGTGCTGAAGCTATAATGAAATACAAATGCCCAGAAAATTTATATTTAAAAGATAGAATATATGGTTTAATGGGTGAATCACTTCTAAGAAGAAATATGCTTTTGGAAGCTAAGGATAAATTTGACAGCGCTATTACATCTTTAGATTTACTAATAGGACCCACTCCCAATAATGGTAATAGATGTATGAGAGCAGAAATTAACATAAGGCTTGGGAATTTTGAAGCCGCCTACAATGATTCTATTAGCCTAGTTAAACAACATATAGTTATGGGTAATAATCTTGAAGTACTAAGATATAATATAGCATATTATAATGCTGCTTTAGCATTACACAAATTGGGTCGTCATATTGAATCTGCAGATCTCTTTAAAAACTTCATGTATAAAATGGATATTTTTTGTATGAAATTTTTTACTGAGAAAGAATATAATAGCTTAAAAGAGCAAAAATTATTTGCAGATAGTACAATAGAAAATTACCTTAAAAATAGTGAAATCATTTTTGCTAAGATATTCGGTTATGATCACTCTTTCATAAAAAATTACGTTTCTCAAAATACGCTTAAGTAGCTACTTAAGTTATTTTTCACAATATACAAATACCTGATTTCATTACTTAATGTTCCTGCAACAAATGCAAGGAGTTTATATGACTATAAAAGAATACGGAATCGTATTTAGATTACCATTATCTGCAATATCATTGGCTAGAGAAATAAATACATTATATGCAGAAATATGCCCTACTCTAACAAATCCATGGAATGCGACACCTCATCAAACTGTTTATCATGTAAAATGTGAAGAAGCAAAAGTACCTAGTTTAAAAAATTATGTCAAAGGATGGAATCAAAAATTTTTAAAAGAACGTGGAGTAAAAATTACTGTAAGGAATGATGGATCGGATCCTTTAGTTGTTACTTTAAATAGATGGATTGACATTAATACTGAAAAATCCCAAGAGATTATGGATCTTAATGAGCAAATAGTTAGAGATCTTAAAATCTATAGTGAGGCAATGCTCGCGCGTATTGAAAGAATGGTAAAAAATAATGAACTTAACTCTGACAATTTAAGGTTGGCAGAAGAATATGGCGTTACAGGAATAAATACTGCAGAAGTTAAAAAACATAACCCCCATATTACAGTGGCTTATCCAAATACTTATGATCAAGAAGGAAGATTGATTGATTTAGGAAAAGCACTTAAAGAAGCTGAAGAGGCTATTAAAGATAAGTTTAGCGATAGAATTACTAATCTAGATTTTAGAGCTTATCTAACTTTGGTAGAACTTGGTGTTGACGGATATGTACTTGAAGATTTAATGCCAGGAGATGAAAATCTAGAGACTCCTCTGGATGAAAGTACTTTGGTAGGAGCTGAAGCTGCCTGTGGTCCTTGTACTACAGGAGATAATTTAAATTAATTAAATATAAAGGAAAAATATGATTACCAGATTTAAAATAATATTTATAGCGATCTTAATATCATCGTTAAGTTACACAAGTTTTGCAGATATGGAGGTTAGAAAAATTACTCCACCAAAATTAGACGCAGCTCATTTGGGCAAGAAAATTCTATGTCACCGTCCTATGAGACGTGGTACACCTCAGTTAAAAATTTATAGATTTGGCGATAAGATAATAGCAGATGATTATGGACATGGTGGAAGTGGTTGGACCCTTGGCCCAGGATCTGCTGGCTATGTAGATGATATGCTTATAAGCTATTCTACTAATCTTAAAAAAGATACCCCAATTACAATTATTGGAGCAGGAGCTATAGGTTTATATACAGCTTACGATCTTTATGAAAAAGGATATAAAAATTTAACTATAGTAGCAGAAAATTTTGATAATCTAACATCTCATAATGCAGGTGGTCTTCTTGCTCCTGTATCTATGGATAATGATCCAAAACTCCAGAAAATTGTTAATAAAATTGGTATTGATGCATATAAATTCTATGCATCCATTGCTAATGGGAAAAATCCACATTTTAAGAAAGGTGCTGTAATAGTTCCAACTTATTTTGAGAATCGAGAGGATTCGGGGTTAGAGCCATATGTTGGCGTTGTTATGGAAAAAGCTAAAGATGTACAACTCGATTTTGGCAATGGAACTAAAAGAAAAATGGTCTCATATGATGACGGAATATTTATTGATACTGCAATTATGATGGAAAATCTAAATAAATATCTTAAAGATAAGAAGGTAAAATTTGTAAAAAAGAAAATTTTGTCTTTTGATGAAATTGATAGTAAATTTATTGTCAATTGCAGCGGTATGGGAGCTAAAGAACTTAGTAATGATGACCAGATGGTGCCTGTTCAAGGACATTTAATTATGCTAAAAGATCAGGATGTTAAAACGTTGCAACATATGATTTTAGTTTATTTTGGTGAAGGCAAAACAAAGTCTGGGCAAAAAATTAAAAGATCATTTTATATGTTCCCAAAACATTTACCAGATAGCAAACTAAATGATGTTGGTGTTATTGGTGGAACATTTATTGAAGGAGCAACCAAAAATACTCCAAATGAAGAGGAATTCGAAATTATTATTAAAGGAGCAAAAGAGTTTTATGGAATAAAATAGAATTTAAGCTGGATATATCAAAAGCTTAAATTACATTTATGTAAAGAAGAAAGACTTATAGATACCTCTTTCTGAAAGGGCTGTGTGTTTTCATTCAACTGTGGTCTGTCATAAATTTTTTTGTGTAAGATAGTAGAAGTTGATTATGTGGATAATTACATTAAAATTATCCACATACACACAACTCTTTTATAACTGACGCAGTTTAAATGAACATACTAATGGATTTTTAAGGCAGTTGATTCCTAAGAAAACTGATTTTACTGCTGTAACTGATGAAGATATTGCTAAATACCAAAATTTGCTCGATAATAGACCTCACAAAATACTACAATTTAACACTTAAATCACGGCGTTCTTATCTCCTCCTGTTGCACTTGCTGCTTGAATGGGCCATAATGAAAATTCGCACTTCAAACTTGAAATTGCCTTAACAAAAAGTCGCACCTCGTTTTTGAATGTGCCATTATTAATTGTCTATTTATCGCGTTCATGTATTATTTTCTAGAGTAAATGTAAGTCCAAATTAAACAAACATTATCTGATTAATATAATATCTGCTCCTTCAATATCTAA
>CAZIGS010000009.1:0-15412 GCA_964538645.1 uncultured Rickettsiaceae bacterium | reverse complement strand
TATGCTTCAAGACAATGAGAAGTGTATCATTAAACCTCACCTTCCAACATGATAGGCAATTATATATGCTCAAAGATAGCATGGAAACAAGATTCTTGAGAAGAAAGCAAGTGCTGCTTTGTGAATATCCTGAAGGTGGCATAAAGGTATTTTATGGAACCCAAGAGCTTGAATATGACATCTTGTATGACAGAGTAAAGCACCAGCCTCAGGGCACTATCGTTACCAGCAACAAATATCTCTCAGATGTACTGGAATATGCTCAAAAAAGAGCAGAAGAGCTAAAACCCATTAAAAGAAGCAGCTCAGCTCCTAGAAAAAATCATCTGAAAGCTTTGAGTGCTTGAATCATTAAATATAGGATTGATTAGCTTGTATAACAAGTATAGAATTAGTTGAAGTTATTTGAAATAAGGTTTCTATGCTTCAGAGATTATTGTTACTTATTACATTATTACTATTTAAAACATCACTAACTATGGCTTCTGCGACTACCAAGCATAAAGTAATTATATGGGATAATGACGGCACTATAAGTGCTTCAAAAGATCCAAATGATAAATCTGCTGATAAAATCATTCTTCCTAATGTGCTAGAGAGAATGCAAGAAGCTGAGTTTAACTTTATTATATCAGGTTTTAGATCGCCAGAGAGTGAGAGACAAAACTATGATCCTGATCAAGTAATAGGTAGATTTAAAGATCTAATGCATAAGCTACCAATCAACGCAGCCGCCTTCTCTCCTCTGATTGGTGGCAAAGGTTGCTATGTCGTAGTTAAGCGCCCTAATGGAGAAATTATTGTGAAAGTTGCTCATGAAGAGGCTAAATATAAAGAATATATAGGTAAATTTAAAAAACCTGATATAGGAATGTTTGCAGTAATACGAGATATTGCAAAAGAAGAATTTGGTCAAAATATTACTAGTGATAATACTATAATGATTGGTGATACTTGGCATGATGAAGAAGCAGCAGGTAGCTTTGGAATAGACTTTCAACATGCAGATCAAATACATAAAAAATAGTTTCTTATATACATATGCGACATTTCTAAATAGCAGAGAACCCGACATCTCTATTTAGCGTTGACAATAGTTGTATTGGTACCAAGATTGGATCCAGAAAATTACCAGGAAGAGTAGTTAGAGAGCTGGATTCAGAGCTACGATTTGAGAAAAATGATGGTTTTGGTTAAAAAAATGAGGATAATATGAGGCCTACAAAGGCAAAACAAGCCAAGAATAAAACAAAGAAACCTGATTGATATGCTGTCTCTAGACGCATTTTTGCAAAAACCTATTATTTAAGTCGAGTAAGCTCATCCAAAAAGGACTAAAGCGGGTCTTGATGCTGCAAGAGCAATGGGAAGAACAGGTGGTCGTAAGAAAATAGAGAATACTAATCCAAAAGTACTTACTGCTAAGAAAATGCATAAAGATCATGGCATGAGCATCACAGATATATGAAAAATACTAAAGATTTCTAGAGCGAGTTTTTATAGGTATATAGGATTGTGAGTTAAAAATTTTCTTACCACCTAAATGATAACCAGAATTATTGACTCTTGTATAATAATATACTAGTTTGGATTACTGATTTATTACAATCTAAAGTTACATAAGAGGTAATCATGACTTTGACTTTATCAAGAGAAGCATTGCAAGAAATTTATAAGAGAGATAACAAGCTTCCAAAATTGATTGATATTGATGTTCATGATACAAAACTCAAGCAAAAGGTAAAACAACAAACTATAGAAGATTTTTATGTTGCTCTACAAATAGTTTTTAAAAATGATGATAGGATACCTAATTTAGATGGTCCTGTTGCAAATTTTGAGTTTGTTAAATTTTTTCCTATTTTGTTATGGTTTTTTAGCAGGCAAGAAGATTTCTAGTAATAATGTCACATTATCTTTCGCTAAAAAAGCGTTTTAGGAGAGATTTTGGTGAAGCAGCAGTTTTATTCTTCTGTCTTAGTTCATTATCTCTATGAGCCTTACTTGCTTCTGCTACTACTGTCTCAGCAATTTGTAATAAATCTCTCAGATCTCTTGGAGTTCGATGATCAGCTTGTGTTACTAGGTCCCTGCTGCTGGACACAACAGAACCACTAATCGACCTCCCTAAATTAGCTGCTTGTTGCTCAATACTGGTAGTTGAATCAGAGGAAGATGCTTCTGACATTCTCAATAGCTCTTTGTGAAAAGCATTAAGATCTACTTTGGGGCCAACTTTTTCTATCCCTTTCTCAGCATATTTTTTAGCAGCGTCAATAGATTGTGATTTTACATTTATACTAGCTGTAATATTCTGCAAATCTTCCAATTTATATTCACCATTCTTTAATTTTGCAGGGAATTCTTTAGCTAGTTTTTTAAATTCTGCAATCTCTTCTTTAGACATAGGATTTGGTAGATTAGCTGATTCTTGAATAATTGCACCAATTTTACCAACAACTGTAGAAGCTGCTTGACCTGCTACTGCTAGTTCTTGAGCTATTATAGCTTCTGCTGCTTTCAATAATTTAGCAATAGAATCTTGTGATTTTGAATTTACTGGATCAAATTTACTCATAGCAGTTTCAAATTGCTGAGTCTTACTTAATTTACCTATCTTCCCTTTTTCTAATAATCTCTCAAGTTCTCTATGATTCTCTATAGTTTGTAAAACATTCTCTACCGCTTTATTATTTGCTGTAACCTTACCCGCACCTGCTCCAAGAGCATTGGCAATTAACCCTGCGACTTTAAGACTTTCTTTATGAGGAATACCTGCACCATCACATGAAGGTTCTATAGAAGTAACCCATTTTTTGCTTTTTTTATCTTGGAACGTAACGAGATCTACAGATTCTTTTGTTGTAGTATTAGTAAAAGATATTTTAGACTTTCTATCCTTATCTACTAAAGGCCCAGATTGCACAAATCCTTCTAAACCATCTATTTTAGTAACATATTTACCTTTCAAAGCTTCTACGTTGAGAGTAACAGAGGGTTTTTTAACTTCTCCAGGTAATTTAAATTCTTCAGATGCAATGCTTTTATATAAATCTTCTAGCAATTTAGTATCTATTTTACTATCTCTATTCATAGAAACAAATTGTTCTTGTGATAGACTAATACTCTTAGATGCATTGGGGTTGTGGAGAGTGGTATTTAGCATTATAGTACTAAATGCTAAAATATAAGCTGGATCATGCTCATCTTTTGTTGGATCTGCTTCTTTGAAAGCTTTAGCAAATTCAGGATTTGCATTTGTATATGTTTTGGCAAAAGCCTCCATTATTCTATCTATTTTTTGAGATTCTCCTGGGAGTTTAAAAGAATCTAAATAACCCCTCAAACCTACAAGATAATCCTTTTGAGTTCCTACTGATTCCTTTGCATGCTGAGCTAACACTTTCAAATTAAAATCATCAGGCTCCCCTAAGTATTCACCTATCTTTGTCTTATCCAACAAATCTCTTTTTTCAAATAAAAACCTGGCAACTATTTGAGGTGAAACACCCTCACCGAGCATTGCTATCCCTTTCTTAGGTTTTTCATTAAAAGCGCGTATTATATCTAACTCTTGCGCTTCTTTTTTATCTGCAGTTTGAGTCATCTCGAAACCTTATATAATGTTTGATAATTAATTGTATATTAAAAAATTAAAATGTGAGAGATAAGGTCATAGAAGCACTTACATTATGATATCTTAAATAGGTTTTTGTTGTATATAATCTACTATAGGGACTCTATTTTATCAAACATCTAATTCAAAATACCTACTAGATCCTTGAATCTACAAGTAGTAGATTTTTTCTTATATCCCAAAATTGACATTTGGTTGATTCCCAGATAAAAATAACAAAAGCTTTTTTATGTAGAAATCTGCTATAGTAAAAAATAAGATATAACTTACTTAATGGAGTCTCAATTGACTAAAACTATAAAATATATAATAGGGATAGTTGTTATAACAATCATATCATTGCTCACCATTCCGTTTTTTATAAGTCTTGATACTTACAAAGAGGTTATAGAGAATCAAGTTAAAGAACATACAGGACGTGATCTAAAAATTGATGGTAAAATTAGTTTAAATATTCTCCCTGCTCCACAAATAACATTGACTAAGCTTACACTATCTTCTTTGCCACAAGCAAAAGCAGCGAACCTCTTAGCAATGGAAAGCGTATCAGGAAAACTATCTTTGCTTCCTCTGTTTAAAGGGAAAATTGTTATAACCAGTATTGATCTGATAAAGCCTGTTATAAATCTTGAAATGCTTAAAAATGGAAAAGGTAATTGGGTATTTCAAAACTCAAAAGTAGCTAAAACAGAAGCTACAAGCACCCAGAGTAAAAATCCTAAAGCAAGTCTGCCATTTATTATAAATGACATAAATATTCAAAAGGGCACATTGAAATATATAGATAAGGAAAAATATGTCTATATAGAGGATATAGATCTTAATATTGCTATAAAAGATATATATAATTTTACTTCAACTACTTCAAGTTCTGCAAATATATCTGGGGGTTCTTGGTCTCACGAGAAAATTGACCTCTCTAGCCTAGCTAGCGCAAATGGGGCTATTAACTTTAAAGCTAAAAAGATAAAGGGTAGCAATTTCACATTTGATAATCTCATAATAAAATCCGAATTAAATGATGGGGTTTTGAAAATCAAATCATTAACTATGGGTCTATACGATGGTAAGCTTGAAGGCTCGTGCAGCATATCTGGGAAAACTAATCAACCTATATCGTTAAAGTTGAAACTAACCAATGCAAAATTACAAAATATTGTACCCGATGGAAATAGGATAAAAGTTATTGGCGGTATTATAGATTTCGCGTGCGACATAAAATCTGAGGGTTCTAGCCAATTTGATTATATAAAAAACATGCATGGTAATATCAATTTAAGCGGGAAAGATGGCAAAATCAGTGGAGCGGATCTACATAAACTTATACGCGCACTAGACAAGCCTACAGACATAGGTGCTCTCACTAGCGGTTTAAGTGGCTCTATTGGCAAAGGCGAAACTATTTTTAGCAGCCTCAAGAGCGACCTCTCTATAGATAAAGGAATTATGAATATTACTAAATGCGAACTCATTTCAGGAGAAACATCGGCTGTATCTGAAGGGAGAATAAATTTACCTGGATTGACTCTTGATGCATCTACTACTATCAATTCTGGAGCAAAAAATTTACCACCTGTAACAATATATTTTTACGGACCACTGAACAACCCACAGCATAGGATCGATGTCAAGGCTATTTGGCAATATCTAGCCAAGAATGCACTTACAGGGGTCATAGACAAGCTCAAGCAAGGTAAAATCAAACCCAAAGATTTTCTAAAAGGGATAATAGATAGTAACAAAGCAGAAAACAATGACGATGTTGAGAATTCAGAAGCAGAGAATGTTGATGAATCTCCAGGAGATGCTGCAAGTAAATTACTCGAAAAAGGGATAAAGGGCTTTTTTAAATAAAATAAATAATGAAATTTTCTGATAAAATCATGCCCCAAACTGATAAAATCTATACTGCTCTCTGTATATTATTTTGCACTCTAATAATAGTTGGAAATCTAACCTATCAAAAATTTGTTACTCTTAATATCCCTTTAATTCACAATTTTGAGTTGTCAGTTGGAGCTGTTCTTTATCCTTTGACATTTTTAATAAACGATTTAATAGCAGAATTTTATGGCAAAATAAGGGCGAATTTTTGCGTTAAATTTGCCCTGATAACAAATATAATAATAGCAGCTATAGTAGGATTTATGGATTATTTACCAGCAACTTCATGGTCCAAAATCAATGATAATTTATTCCATCAAGTATTTGGATTTTATAGCATAGCATTTATAGGATCTATAATCGCATGCTATATTTCTCAAAAAATTGATATTTTCCTATATTTAGGAATAAAAAACATTACTAAGGGAAAATATTTAGGTTTTAGAAACTGTGTTAGCAGTTCAATTTCATTATTAATAGATACAGTTATAGTAATTGGCTTTATGTCTATATTTAAGATATTACCATTAAATCATATGCTTCCGCTAATATGGAATAGCTATTCTTGGAAATTATTCTTCACTATATGCTCCACGCCAGTTTTTTATCTATGCGCTTTTATTATAAGGAAATATATTATAGATAAAGCTTCATCCCCTCATGAGTAGCTTCAAAACCTAGAGATTCATAGAATTTTCTAGCCCTATCACGTTTTTTATTTGTTGTTAGCTGAATAAGTTTTGCACCCTTAGACCTGCCATATTCCAAAGCTTCTTTAATCATCCATTCACCAATTTTCTGGCCACGATATTTTTCAGATACTCTTACAGCTTCAATCTGCATCCGAGTAGAGCCTTTAAATGTAAGTGAAGGCATTATTGTAAGATGGCAAGTGCCTACTATTTCTTTGTTTTTCTCAACAACCATCAAATATTGGTTTGAATCAATATCAATTCTATTAAAAGCATCGATATAAGCTTGAGCTACTCCGTTTTGTAACTCTTCCCTAGCTTGCCCAAGCTCATCTTCCACATAGAGTTCTATGATTGTTTGTAAATCTTTTATTGTAGCTTTTCTATAACTAAGGTTGTTTGTCATATTTTCCTCTTATGTTTTTTTATATGTTCCAAGATCTTCTCTGATGCCACCTCTACATCAAAATTAGTCACATCAAGCTCAAGCAAATTAGGATGAGTAATATTAATCAAAGAATCTTCAGAATATGCATCTTGTGGATCTACAGATTTAAATCTTTTGAGGCGCTCTTTATTTTGGATCCGTTTTGCATTTTCTTCCGGAGTAATCAGCAATTTTACTGGAATAAATACAGATCCACGTTTTGCTGACATTTCCTCCACTTGGCTAAAAAGCTTGCGATCACCTTCATCATCAAGCAGAACATTAGTCAGCACGTAATTATGTACTATTTCTATACTCATAAATTCAAAAATACTAGTTCTAATTTTTCCTATAGCATCCCAAGCAAAATCTGGAATTTCTGTCAAACCATCATATCCTAATAATTCAAAAATAGGATTATTCACCAGCTGATTGTCACATATTCTGTAACCCGCTTTAGCTATCTCCTTAGCTATTGTATATTTTCCTGTTCCAGGCTTCCCTATTAGATATATTATATTTGTCATTTTCATGTTCTATTTGATAGTTCTAATTCTTCAATCGTTGGAAGAATATTAAGTTTATACACTAAATAAATTCTGTGAAATCTATAATCTTGTAGAAATATGAACTGTATTTTAGTTCCTCAGTTATACCATTTACATGAATCAGTACTGGTCTAAACGAAATATGTTTTGGTACTTTTAGCAGTTTAATTTTGCTTTGAATTTGGCTAATCACATCTATCCCAATAGGCTTATCAGAGAATTTTACCTCACATACATAGAGTGAACTAAATTTATCCTGTATCAGATAATCTATCTGGCACCCCTCCTGACTTGCAGTCTTTCTTTGGGTATAAGGATTATCGCATAATATGTCATTATGATTTAGCCCCAAAGTGCTTTTGATATAATTTCGGTTGTTTATAACCAAGTTTTCAAATTGCAAACCTAAAATACTATTCCAAGCAGGTAAAGCATATAGGCTCTGGAACAAATATGATTCTTTTTTTATTTTGTTAATATTAGCCGCGATATATTTCATATAAAATCTAAGGTAATTATCAGACAACCTATATAATCCTATACTTGTTTCTTTTACAGTCTTAATATTCCACGTATAATCATAACTTATAAAACCTCCAAGCTGTAACTCTTTCAAATATTTAGACAATCTGCCAGACCTTGAGAAATTACAAAGTTCTGCTATCTCACTCATTGATCTAACACCATCTGCTAGAACTTCTACAATACTTCTATATATCTTTGTATCATGCATAAATAGATCAGAGAATATATGATCAAACTCATCTACTAAAAATCCCCCAGGCATAAAGCATAGATGTTTTATATTTTCTTCAGCTGATAATTTTGGATTTATTTCTTCCAAATATTTTGGAATTGCCCCTAGCACAGAAAGTACCTTAAGTATCTCATATTTTGAAATATTTTCATTATCCCAAAATCTATTTACTGATCCTAAAGGCAATTCTCCTAATGTTAAAGTATAAGATATACGCCCAACAAATCCTGTGCTACTTAGAATATTTTCCTCAATCCAGCTGCTGGCAGAGCCACATATTATAAACATTAGCTCGAGATTTTGTGAAAAATAATTATCCCATGCCATCTTTATTTTGCTTAAGAACTGGGTATCCTTTGAACCCATCCAGGATATCTCATCAAATAATATTACTACTTTTCCATCTTGAGACTTTTCCCACAGTAATTGAAATAGCTTTGACCAATCATCTGCAAAAACTTCAGGAAGACTAGTTTGGTTTGACAATTGTCTTGCAAACTCATTTAATTGGTCTTTTGATGTAGTTTTATTAGTTGGAGCAAGTCCTTCAAAAGCAAAAAACTTATATTCTTTAGCAAACTCTTTTATTAATGTGCTTTTACCTATACGTCTACGTCCTCTTAAGACTACAAATGACGCGTTAGGTTTTTGCATTAAATCATGCAGTAACTTTAGCTCTTTTTCTCTCCCTACAAACTTCTTTTTCATATGAATGGTACTCAAAAAATATATTTTATCGCTTTTGAGTACCATTGTAGCATTTAAATCTGGTACTCACAATGTATTTTTCTAATTTTTGAGTATGCCGCTTTAAAAGCTATCATTTATTTTATCTCTCTAATCATCCACATTTCTTCTTCCTTTTTCTTGATTTGCTTAAAACCAGCTTTTTTGTAAGCCGTAATAGCTGCTATATTTGAAATATCTGGGTCTACAAAAATAGCGTCATAATTTTGACAATAATTTTCTATAAAAATTTTCATTACCATAGACCCTACTCCATTATTTATATAATCAGGATCTCCTATAAAAATATCAAAAGCAACTAAAGATTCAGGTAAATCTACAAGTGGATTTTTACGTGGAAAATCATAAGCATTATATAATTGAATATAACCTATAGGATTATTGTCAGCGTAGATTATATAAGAATATATAGGTTTATGCTTGCCGTCTTGAATCTTATAGCCCTCGAGATATGAGCCAAATTTTTCCTTAATTAACTCTGGTTTCCAATCTATCTCCTTATCCCAATATTCTTTCACATGAGGAGTTGTAAGCCATTTTAAAAGCAATTGCATGTCAGAATCAGCAAGAGAATTAAATGTGATATTCATATAATATCTTTCCAATTTTAAGATAAGATAACAATAATGGATCTACTAATTTCATCAATCTCATAAAAACATCTTTGCTGGCTATTGTTCAACATATATAAATCTTGTTATTGTGAGCAATCCACACATTACAAAACCTTCCCCATATCAACCAAATCTTGATTCAAAGGCTCATCTTCACTAAAATCCATCTCTACATAACCTATATTGCTGTAGAATTCTACAGCTGAATAGCGGGAATGGAGTTTGACAATATTTCTCCCTTTGGACCTAATCCATTTTTCAACCCACTTCATCAAATAAGTACCATATCCTTGCCTTTTATGTATTTCATCAGTACCTAATGTCCTAAGCACAGCTAGACTTTTACTCAACAATTCTACATGAGCTGTAGACACTATCTTTGTACCTTTATAAAGCACCATATGATAATTATTTTCAGCAGTGACACATGGATGATTCCTATCATATATAATACCACGCGGCTCAAAGACTTGCTCAGCTCGAATCCTATGATATTCATCCCACTCCTTGTAATGAGCACAGAAATTTATAGCAAAATCATCAAAGCCAGCTTTTTCTAAAATGCTTTTGATAAAATCATTTTTCCCAAGATTATAGCCAGTAAATATGGAATTTGTTTTTATATGAGAATCAGGATCTTCTATAAGCTTTCTTTTAAGCTCCTCATATTCGATTCTAGCATCCACGTGTCCTCTCAAATAATCTCTGAAAGCAAGATTCAAAGCTATAAACCCATGATCCTTTTCCACCACATGAAGATTTACCTTAGAATCAAAAGTATTTTTTGAAAAAGCAAATCTAAGCGGGACATTGAATTCGCCTTTATAGATATAATCTATCTTTTCTAATGCTAAAGCTTTGTTTAATGAAGAGATTACACATAAAATATCTATATCTCTCTTAGCACTAAGACCAGGAACAGAAGTGGATCCTATATGATGAATCTCTAAAAAATTATTACCTAAAGCATCTCTAATTTTTTCTGCTTCAATTTCATATATTTTTGGCCAATTAGTGTCATATCGATAAATCACTATATTTTTGGTTTTATTGCGCATCATTTCAAAATAATTATTCTTTACAATCATGCATTATAATCTCAATTCTCCAGACATTTGGATCGATGACAAATGATTTTTTTCGTAATTTATCAGCAATTTCTCTTAGGGTCAATCTCAGTGAGTAGCTCTAGTTTTATATTTAAAATCATAAACTATAAAGTGTCACTTTACACTTCATGTTTTATACATTAGGTCAATATAGTTGAGACAAAAAACTACTGACAGGAACTATAATAGGACTGGTATGATGGAAACAATCAGCTGCTACATAATCCATATTATATACTACTTGAAATGCGTGTTGTGCTTTTGTCTGAGATTGAAATAATTTTAAATTTGTCGAAATTTTTGTACTCTCAGATAATTTAGCTTCTACCAAAAACCATGGTTCATTGTTTCTTATCACTATAAAATCCACTTCATGTTGATCTTTATCCTTAAGAAAATATAACCCATAATTTCCTAGACCTAAATCATTCCAGTAATTAATATTTTTAAGTAAATGTGAGGCTATAAAATTTTCAAATCTCGCACCATCATCCTGTATAGAAGACCAGTCCCATAAATATATTTTGGGCTCTTTAACAAGACTGCGTGAGATATTAGTAAACCATGGTCGAATAGAAAAACAATAATAAAAACGTTCTAATATATTTATCCAACGTGATATTGTTGGAACAGAAACTTGTATTTTTTTGCTTAAAGACGATCTGTTGAATATCTGTCCAATTTGAGTTTTTAGGATAGTGGTGAGCACTTCAAGCTGAGCTATTTCATTAATACGCTCCAAGTTCTGAATATCTTCATATATTAATTGTTTTTCATGCAAACCATGCCATTTATTTATAAACTTCTCATTAGATTTCAAGAATGGGTCTGGGAAGCCACCAAATTTATATAGGTTTTTTATAAGCTCATTATTTGGCTCTATTGGTAGATGTATCTCTTGCTCAATACTAGAATATTCTAAAAAGTTAAGTGTTTCACTAATAGAAATTGGATGTATATGTAGAAGGAAATATCTCCCCATCAAACTATCACCACCTGAAATATGCACATCAAGCCTAGAACTTCCAGTAACTAATATATTATACCTATCTTTATATAAGTCGTAAAAACCTTTGAGGTAATTTTTCCAGTCTTTAAATTTATGAATTTCATCAAAAATTATCAAAGGTTTACCTTGTCTAAGCCTATCTAATGGTAGTATCTTATCGATAAAATCTTGACCAGATAATATCATCATTCTATCTTTTGCTATATCCCAATTTAAATACACTTGCTCAGTATATTCTCTGGCATAAAGCTTAGCTATAGTTGTTTTACCAACTTGACGAGGACCCACCAAAAATAGCATTTGATTATTATGCTGGAAATGCTCCCTTATAAAAGATAGATAATATGAACGTTGCATGTTTTAATCCACTTAAATTAGTACCGACTATTTTAATGAGTATATTAAATTAGTCGCGACTATTTTAATATATATGTTAAATTAGCTGAATGCAACAATTATTGAAAATCAACTATAAATAAAATAAAAATATGTAT
Organism: uncultured Rickettsiaceae bacterium; assembly: GCA_964538645.1. Lineage (GTDB taxonomy): Bacteria > Pseudomonadota > Alphaproteobacteria > Rickettsiales > Rickettsiaceae > JAYUHP01. The sequence goes on along the minus strand of CAZIGS010000009.1, from coordinate 3,494 downwards.
AAGATGAGATTGCCTAATATAAAATATTATATTTATGACATTCTTTTCACAAAATATTTCAACCATCATTGGAGATATGATTGCAATAGCTGATGATAGGTTTTTATATATATTGGAATTTTTAGATAATAAATTGTTAGAGCGTAAAATGCGGGACATTAAAATTTCCACAGGAACATCAGATCCTTTAACATCGATTCAATCAGAACTAAAATCATATTTTGAAGGGACTCTGAATAAATTCAAAACCCCTATCCATATGCAAGGTTCATCTTTTCAAAAATTAGCTTGGAAAGAGCTTTTAAATATTCCATATGGCGAAACCAGAAGCTATTTAGAAGAAGCAACTAATATTGGAAAACCTAGCAGCTATAGGGCAGTAGCTAATGCAAATGGGGCTAATAGGCTTGCTATAATAATTCCATGTCACCGAATTATAAATAATAATGGAGAAATTGGTGGATATGGAGGCGGATTGCCACGAAAAAAATGGCTGCTTGATCATGAAAAGAAATATAGATAAATATAACAGTAGAACAAAACACAAAATTCTTGACTCTACATACCTTAGTAGTAAAGTATTTCCTACATCAATTTAACCTAATATATAATTCTTATGTCTCAGGCACTTAAAGCTTTATTTACTACACTCAGACCTTTTTACACACCTAAAATACTACCAGTATTAAAAATGGGTCATCCTAAATTGATAATTCCTACATTACACGTTAAAGATTTTGACGCACCAGAAATAAAAAATGCCGTAAGCGATATGATCTATACAGCAGAAACAACTTTAACAGACAGAATAGGCATAGCAGGAAATCAATTGGGCGTCCCTTATAATGTATTTCTTTTTAGAGTCCCAAAAGAACCTGTAAATCCAAGATATCAATCTATCTGGAATCCAAAAAATATATATCCTAACTGGACAGTAGTATTTAACCCAGAAATTACCCCTATTTCAAATGAAATGTCAGAAGAATATGAGCCATGCGCATCACTACCCGGAATAAAGGTTCTTGTACCAAGATATAAATCTGTAAAAATGACATTTCAGTCTGCTGATGGTTCTACAAAAACACTATGTGATGAAGATTTAGTAGCAAGATTATGGCAGCATGAAACTGACCATACTAAAGGCATATTAGCTATTCATCGAGTGAAAAATATGAGTAATGTAGTGTTTGAGGATCCAGAGCTTATTAAAAGCATGATAGGATTACATTTTATTGAAGATCAAAAACATAGCCAGATGGATACTCCTGTTACTTCTTTAGCAGGTGATCATCATGATTGTCAAGTTCATGACTATATGGGTGGTTAACACTATTATTCAGAATTAGGTAATAGGTGAACTCATCAAATCATAAAAAAGGAAGAATATGATCAGAAAGATTTCGAAATTTTTAGTAATAGTAACACTTTGCATCGCAGGATCAATTTCTTATATTAGAGATATAAATAATAGCCCTTCCAAATATGAACTTGCTTCAAAAAAACTAGGTTTTGATGATGAGCAACAAAAAGCTTTGCTAAAAATATATATTATTGCAGGATATTTTAAAACAGACAAAATATTGCAAGATTTAATTGAATCAAAAATTTTCGGTTCAGATGCTAAGCTAGTTTTTGATAAGGAATTATTGCTAGCAATTCAAAATTCTAGAGCTACAGAATCTGATCCTTCTTCCATAGATATAGATAGTTTAAAACATAATCTGTTTGGCAAAAGCAAAGATTATTTTTGGAAAAAATCTATAGTCGATATAAAGCAAGTTGAGGATTGGATATTGTATCTTGCACAAAATGGATTTGCTAGATCAGTCGGACAAGAAAGAAATGAATTAAATCCGGAAGATTGGATGAATAAATATAAAGCTGAATATATTGAAGCTGCTAGAATTCTCGGACTTATTGATAGAAAAGATCCAACTTTTAAAGAATATGACGAATGTTGGATTGCTGGGGCTAACAGGTTAGGCACTTTAACTAGAATTTTAGATTTTAAAAATACTATCCTTCCAAATGTAACTATTAAAGGAGAAACTAGAATATTAACAGGAAATAGGTCAATTTGGGCTGAGCTTGATGGTATAAGCGATAATGCAATGAGAGAGATACAACGAATTTCTTCAGGAATTAGTATAGACGATGTAGATATTGCAAACAGAGATTTTAACAACGAGTCTTCTATAAAAGAAGGTATAGAATTTATAAAGCTCCTTGCTGAAAAAAATAATATAAAACTAAACCCTCAACCTGTTATAAAATATTCTTCAAAAGAAGAATGTCCAGAAGGGTTATTCCCAAATAGAACTTACCCGAATTATGCTAACCCTAGCGAGCTTAAACTTACAGAAACACTTATGGCAAAGTATCTATTAGATAGCACATTGCCAGAAAGTAATTTTTCTATAATTGATGCCAAAGCTAGAGAAGAGGTAAGAACAAATACAACTAGTACTACTATTACTGCTATGGAAAAATTTCTGAACAAACTTAAAGATAATGCCACACAAAAAGAATATCATATATTATTTGTAAGCAACAATCCTTATTTAGAAAGGCAAAAATTAGGCGCTCAAAGAGAAATAGACAAAATTTTAGAAAAAAATGGATTTAAAAAATTAGGATTTATAGTCAAATTAGATGGTGCTGGTTTTGGATGTAAACAAGATGTTTCTACTATTCACTCAGAACTTGGAGCTTTAATTTCAGAAAAATGGCTAAATCATAACGAAGGACGTGATAACACTAACTTAATATATCAAACAAGAAAGAAATGAGACAATTTTTAATTCGTATTGCATGTGAAAAAGATATAGACCAAATGGTAGCTTTGTCATATCAAAAGCGCCGTGAATATGAAAAAGCTCAACCGCAATTTTGGAAATACGCTAAGAGTGCTGAAAAAATTCAAGCCTCCTGGTTTAAAGAACTACTTACGAATGAACAATATATCATACTTGTAGCGAATCATATATCAGCATTTCTAATCGGTAGAATAATCCCTGCTCCTGAAGTATATGATCCAGGAGGTCTCACTTTTATGATTGATGATTTTTGCGTTAAAACACCAGATCTATGGGAAACTTGTGGAAAAGAGCTGGTGCTAGAAGCCAAAAAAATCGCTTTGGCAAAAGGAGCTTCTCAAATACTCATAGTATGTGGTCACCATGATGAACCAAAACGCAAATTTTTACGCTCAATAGATCTCAGCATTGCTTCTGAATGGTATGTAGGCACTATATAAACATTCCGCCGAGTTTATTTAAGCTATACTTAGCGAAATAATGAAGTATTTGCAACAGGGCCCATTTATTTCCTGCTTTTAGAGCCGTTTCCCTAGTAACAACTCTTTACCTAAATTAGCCCATCTTTCTTTGATTTCAGGCTTGGTGAGCAGAATTCTTTTACAGTCCAGCAGCATCCCATACAATACGTAAGCATCTACAGGATGCATAAAATCTAATCCAGCTTTTACAATTAGC